>JBGPEQ010000201.1:0-7114 GCA_041482855.1 Dongiaceae bacterium
CACCGCCACGTCCCTATCCTTGTATGAAGTGACCGGGATCATCGCGCTCACCGGAGCTTCAGCGTCGCGAGGCCCGCGATCGCGAGGATCGAGGCGATGATCCAGAACCGGATCACGATCGTCGGCTCCGCCCAGCCCTTCTTCTCGAAGTGGTGGTGCAGCGACGCCATGCGGAAGACGCGCTTGCCGGTGAGCTTGAACGACACGACCTGGACGATGACCGACACGGTCTCCAGCACGAACAGGCCGCCGATGATGACGAGCACCAGCTCGTGCTTGGTGATGACGCTCATGGCGCCGAGGGCGCCGCCGACGGAGAGCGAGCCGGTATCGCCCCTGAACACCATGGCCGGCGGCGCATTGACCCAGAGACAGCCGAGGCCGGCGCCGACGAGCGCGCCGCAGAACACCGCCAGCTCGCCGGTGCCGGCGACGTAGTGGAGCTGCAGGTACTCGGCGAACACCGTGCTGCCGACGACGTAGGCGATGAAGGCGAAGCAGCCGGCCGCGAACATCGCCGGCACGATGGCGAGGCCGTCGAGCCCGTCGGTGAGGTTCACGGCGTTGGACCAGGCCGTCATCACGAACACCGACCACGGCACGAAGCCCCACACGGTCAGCTCCAGCAGCAGGTTCTTGACGAAAGGCAGCGCGATGGCGGTGGCGATCTCCGAGCGCGTGAGACGGGCGATGGCGATGCTGGCGAGCAGGCCGACCAGCAGTTGCGCCAGGAATTTCGTGCGGCTGGGCAGGCCGCGGCTGGAGCGGCGCGTGAGCTTCAGGAAGTCGTCGAAGAATCCGATCAGTCCGAAGCCGACGGTCACGAACAGGACGACCCACACATAGCCGTTGCGCAGGTCGGCCCACAGCAGCGTGCTCAGCGCCAGCGCCAAGAGGATCAGCACGCCGCCCATGGTGGGCGTGCCCTGCTTGGTGATGAGGTGGGATTCCGGGCCGTCCTGGCGGATCGGCTGGCCCTCGCGCTGCTTCTTCTTGAGCCAGCGGATGGTGCGCGGGCCCATGACGAAGCTGATGGCGAGCGCCGTCATGACCGCGCCGCCGCTGCGGAAGGTGAGGTAGCGGAACAGGTTGAAGAGGCCGGATTCTTCGGACAACGGCGCCAGGAGATTGAACAGCATGGTGCCCTCAATTCCCGTTGGCCGCGCGCGGCAGCGCCTGGCCTTCGAGCGCGCGCAGGGCCTCGACGATCGGCGCCATACGGCTGCCGAGCGAGCCCTTTACCAGCACGACGTCGCCCGCCCGCACGGCCTCGACGACGGCGGGAATGAGCGCTTGCGAGTCGGGCGCGTGCACGCCGCGCACCGTCTCCGGCAGCGATGCATGCAGCCACTCCATCAGCGGTCCGGCCGTGAACACGAGATCGACGCGGGCGGACTTGAGATCGGGCGCCAGATCGGCATGCAGCAGGCGCGCGGTCTCGCCGAGCTCGCGCATGTCGCCGAGCACGGCGATGCGGCGACCGCCGGAACCCGGCTTGGCCTGGGCCAGCACCTGGAAGGCGGCGCGCATGGCGGCCGGGCTGGCGTTGTAGCTCTCGTCGATCAGCTCGAACGTGCCGCGCGGCGCGGCGATCTTCACGCGTTGTCCGCGGCCCTTGAGCGGCTGGAGCTGCGCCAGCGCGGCAGCGGCGGAAGCAAGGTCCACGCCGGCGCTTTTGGCCGCCGCCAGCACCGCCAGGCTGTTGAGCGCCCAGTGCAGCCCCGGCATCTGCAAGCGATAGCTGACGGCTTCGCCCAGAATCTCGGCGTCGATCTGGCTGGCGGCCGGGCCTAGCGCACATTGCATGAGCCGCGCGCGCGCGTCGCCATGGCGGCCGAAGCCGATGACGCGGCCGACGCCGTGGCCGACGGCCGCCTGCACCAACCTCGCGTAGTGCGGATTGTCGTGGTTGAGGATGGCGACGCCGTCGCTGTCGAGACCCTCGAAGATCTCGGCCTTGGCATCGGCGATCGCCTCGACCGACGCGAAGAACTCGAGGTGGGCCGGCTCGACCGTGGTGATGATCGCGATCTTCGGGCGCACCTGGCGCGACAGCGGCCCGATCTCGCCGGCGTGGTTCATGCCGAGCTCGAACACCGCATAGGCGCAATCGCGCGCCATGTTGGAGAGCGACAGCGGCACGCCCCACTGGTTGTTGAGGTTGCCGGTGCTGGCGTAGGTGGGGCCGCTGGCGCCGAGCGCCAGCCGCAGCATCTCCTTGGTGCCGGTCTTGCCGACGCTGCCGGTGACCGCAAGAAAGATCGCGTTGCTGCGCTGGCGCGCGGCTTGGCCGAGCGCTTCCAGCGCGCGCATGGTGTCGTCGACCAGGAGCAGCGGGGCCTCCGCACTCAAATCCGTAGGCACGCGATGGACGAGCGCCGCGGCGGCGCCGGCCTTGAGGGCAGCGGCGACGAAGTCGTGGCCGTCGAAATTGGGACCTTGCAGGGCGACGAACAGCTCGTTCTGCTTCACGGTCCGGCTGTCGATGGAGACGCCGACGGCGCGCCAGTCGCGCGTGGCGCGGCCGCCGGTCGCGGTCGCCGCCTCTTCGGCCCTCCATAGCACCGGCATGGCTTCGGTCGGCGGCATCAGCGCGGGCCTCCGTCGCCGCGTCGCTGGGCCAACTTGACGACAGCGGCGCGCGCGACCGATGCATCATCGAACGGCAGCGTCCTGTCGCCGACGATCTGGTAGGTTTCGTGGCCCTTGCCGGCGATCACCAGCAGATCGCCGGCGGCAAGCTCGGCAATCGCGGTGTTGATCGCCTCGGCGCGATCGCCGATCTCCCGGGCATTGGGGCTGGCGGCGAGAATCTCGGCGCGGATGCTCGCGGGATCTTCGCTGCGCGGGTTGTCGTCGGTGACGATCACGCGATCGGCCAGGCGGGCCGCGATCTCGCCCATCTGCGGACGCTTGCCGCGGTCGCGGTCGCCGCCGCAGCCGAACACCACGACCAGGCGCCCGCTGGCATGGGGGCGCAGGGTCGTCAGCACGGTCTCCAAGGCACCCGGCTTGTGCGCGTAGTCGACATAGATGGGGGCGCCGTCGGGATGAACGGCGACGCGCTCGAGGCGGCCGCGCACGCCTGTCAGCTTCGTCAGCGCTTCTATGGCGGCCTCGCGATCCTCGCCGCCGCCGATGACGAGGCCGAGCGCGGCCAGGCCGTTCATGGCCTGGAACAGGCCGGCGAGCGGATAGTCGATTTCGTGCCGGCGTCCCAGCAGATTGATGACCAGGTGCTGGCCGGCCGCGCCGGGCGTGGCGCTCTCGATCCGGATCTCGGCGCCCTTGCGGCCATAGGCCAGCACGCGCAGCCGGCGCTTGCGGCAGAGCGCATATAAGGACTCGAACTCGGGCCCGTCGGCGTTGAGCACGGCCGCGCCACCGGGGACCAATAGCGTTTCGAACAGCCGGCGCTTGGCGGCGAGATAGGCCTCCATGGTCGGGTGATAGTCGAGATGGTCGCGCCCCAGGTTGGTGAAGGCGGCGGCCGTCACGACCACGCCGTCGAGGCGGAACTGATCGAGGCCGTGGCTCGAGGCCTCCATGGCCAGATGGTCGGTGCCGCCGCGCGCCAGCTCGGCCAGCTGGCGATGCAGCTCGACCGGGTCGGGCGTGGTGAGGGTGCCGTCGGTCGTGAGGCCGGTGGTGACGACGCCGAGCGTGCCCAGGCTGGCCGCGCGGCGGCCGAGATGCGTCCAGAGCTGGCGCGTGAAGTCGACGGTCGAGGTCTTGCCCTGGGTGCCCGTGACGGCGGCGATGACGCTGGGCTGGGCGCCGTGGAAGCGGGCGGCGATGAGCGCCAGCCGGCGGCGCGGATTGGCGTCGCGGATGATCGGCACGGGCCGCGCCAAGGTGGGCAGCGGCGCGTCGGCCGGCACGAGGACGGCGGCGGCGCCGCGCTTCAGCGCGTCATCGATGAAGGCGCGGCCGTCGGCGCGCGTTCCCGGCAATGCCGCGAACAGCCAGCCGGGCTCGACGCGGCGCGAATCGGCCGTCAAACCGCGGATGTCGATCTCGCCTGGCGTCGCCTGTCCGTGCACGTCGATGTCCGCTCCTTCGATGAGGTCCCTGAGCCGCACGCGCCTATTCCGCCGTCGCGCTCACCGGCACGAGCTGCGCGCTCTGCGCCTCCGGCGCATCGTCCGGGATCGGCTCGATGCCGAGCAGCGGGGCCATGCGCTGGATCACGCGGCTGACTGCCGGCGCCGCTACCCATCCGGCGGTCGCGTAGCCGTGCGAGGTCGCGTTCGGCTTGGGCTCGTCGACCATGATCAGGATCGCGTAGCGCGGCGCGTTCATCGGGAAGGCCGCGATGAAGGAGGCGAGGCGCGCGTTGGCGACGTAGTGGCGGCCCTCCTGCTTCTCGGCCGTGCCGGTCTTGCCGCCGACGAGGTAGCCGGGAACGTTCGCGGACTTGCCGGTGCCGCTTTCGACGACCAGGCGCATGAGCTGGCGGATCTCGCCCGAGGTCTTCTCCGCGATGATGCGGCGGCCGCCGAACGGCACGGTGGCGTCGCGCTTCATGATGGTCACCGGCCGATAAGTGCCGCCGTCGATGAGGCCGGCGACGCCGGCGATGAGGTGCAGCGGCGTCACGGCGATGCCGTGGCCGTAGGCGATGGTCAGCGTGTTGATCGGCTTCCAGTCGCCGGGATAGAGGGGCAGGCCGAGCTCGGGCAGCTCGAGCCGCACCGGCTTCAGCATGCCGAAGCGCGCCATGTAGTCCTTCTGCAGCGCCGTGCCGGCCTTCTCCGCGATCCGGGCCGAGCCGAGGTTGGAGGAGTACTTGATGATCTCGGAGACCGTGAGCCAGCGATGCTCGGGATGGAAGTCGTGGATCGTGTAGCGGCCAATTCGGATGGGATGGACGGCGTCGAACGAGTCGGTCAGCGCGATCGTGCCGGAATCGAGCGCCATGGCCGTGTTGAACAGCTTGAAGGTGGAGCCCATCTCGTAGACGCCGAGCGTGTTCCGGTTGAAGCGGGTCTCGTCGGGCGCGTCGCCGGGCGAATTGGGGTCGAAGTCGGGCAGCGAGACCATGGCGAGCAGCTCGCCGGTCTCGATGTCCAGAACCATGCCGGCGCCGCCGATGGCGTGGAAGTCGGCGATTGCCTGCGCCGTCTCCTCGTGAACGATGTTCTGGATGCGGATGTCGAGCGAGAGCGCGATCTGGCGGCGGCCTTCGCGCAGGACGTCGTCGAACGCCTGCTCGATGCCGGCGAGGCCGTGATTGTCGATGTCAGTGAAGCCGGTGACGTGCGCCGCGAGCCGCCCTTGCGGGTAGACGCGCCGGTCCTCGGCCTGGAAGTAGAGGCCGGGCAGGCCCAGTCGATTGACGGCATAGCGCTGGCGCGGAGTCAGGCTGCGCTTCAGCCACTCGAACGAGCGCCCGCTGGTGAGCTTCACGCGCAGGGTGATCGGACTGATGTCGGGGAGCAGCTCGCTCAGGCGCGCCACAGCCTCATCTACATCCATGATCTGCTGCGGATTGGCATAGAGCGACCAGGTCGCGAGGTTGGTGGCGAGCACGACGCCGTTGCGGTCGACGATCTCGCCGCGCTCGATCGGGACCGACTGGGCCGGCAACTCGGCCAGGCGCGGCTCGGCGCCATCGGACAGCAGCGTGACCGCGGCCAGGCGAACGGCGATGACGAGATAGGCGACCGCGAAGAGCGCGCCCGCCACCAGCAGGCGCGTGCGCCCGGTCTCGATCGCCCGCTTGGCGTTGCCCTCGAGTTGGACGACCTCGTCGCGCCGGCGCGGCAGCGGCTGCGTTGAGAGAGATTGCGGCGAGCGGTTGGTCATGGCGCCCCGCTCGTCCGCTTGATGAGATCGGCGATGCTCGCTGCCGGCGGCCCGGCGCCCACGGTCGCACTCGAGGGCTGCACGCTGCCGCCGTCGTCCTTCAGGGGCGCGGTCTCCGCGATCAGCGGCGGTAGCCGCAGCGGCAGGTCCTCGACGCGCACCATCTGGCTGGCTGCCAGCGGCGCCAGCGCGAGGTGGCGGCGGGTCAGTTCGGCCAGGCGCGTGGGCTCGTTGAGATAGCTCCATTCGGCGTGCAGCAGGTGGATGGTCTCCTGTTCGCTCAGGATGTCGCGGTTCACCCGGGTCAGCTCCTGCTCGAGCGATTGCACGCGATAGGAGACGTGGAACAGCCCGGCGCCGGCGACAATGGCGAGCGCCAGCCAGAGCAGGGTGCCGCGGCCGATCATGGCGCGACCTCCGCGGCGTGGTCGCGCGGCCAGGCGGGCGCCGCCGTGCGTTCGGCGGCGCGCAGGCGGGCGGAACGGGCGCGCGGATTGCCGCGCACCTCGTCGGCCGTGGGAGAGGTGCCGTTCGGGGGCAGCAGACGGAAGGATGGGTCCGGCTCGCGCCATGACGCCGGGCGATGGGGGCGGTGGCGGGATTGCTGCGGGCTGCGGCCGCTGCGCAGGCGCAGGAACCGCTTCACCCGCCGGTCCTCGAGCGAATGAAACGTCACCACGGCGACGCGTCCGCCGGATCGCAACAGCGCCTCGGCCGCGACCAGGCCGCGGTCGAGCTCGCCCAGCTCGTCGTTCACGTAGATGCGGAGCGCCTGGAAGGTGCGGGTGGCCGGATCGATGGCGCCGGCCGACTTGCCGCCGAACGCGCGACGGACGATCTCCGCCAGCTGCAGCGTGCCGGTGATCGGCGCCGCCTGGCGGGCGGTGACGATGGCGCGGGCGATGGCGCGGGCGCGCCGCTCCTCGCCATAGTCGTGGATGATGTCCGCGAGTTCGCGCTCGCTGCGGCCGTTGACGACGTCGGCGGCGCTCTCGCCCTGCTTTTCCATGCGCATGTCGAGCGGGCCGTCGGCGCGGAAGGAGAAGCCGCGCTCGGGCCGATCGAGCTGCATCGAGGACACACCGATGTCGAGGGCGACGCCGTCGGTGGCGTCGACGCCGCGCGCGTTCAGCAGCGCGGCCATGTCGCCGAAGCGGCCGGTGAGGAGGTTGAGACGGCCCTTGTAATGCTGCGCCAGCGGGGCGCCGGCGGCGATGGCGTCGGGATCGCGATCGACGCCCCAGACGGTGCAGTCGGCGGCGTCGAGCAGGGCGCGGCTGTAGCCGCCGGCACCGAAGGTGCCGTC
>JBGPEQ010000202.1:0-7064 GCA_041482855.1 Dongiaceae bacterium
CCCGCTTACATCAACACCATGTTGGTGTACTTCACGTCGAGATAGTCCTTGATGCCGAGCGAGCCGCCTTCGCGGCCGAAGCCGCTTTCCTTGACGCCGCCGAACGGCGTCTCGGCCGAGGCCAGCGCCAGCGTATTGACGCCGACCATGCCCGTCTTTGAGGCAGCGCGCCATGTGCCCTCGATATACAGGCTATCGGATCGCTGCATGCATGCTCCCGGGTGACTTATCGCGGTCCCTGCGCTAAAGGGAGGCCTGATCTAGCACAAGTCCGCGCGACGCTCCAACGGTCGCCGGACCATGAATGCGGGAGGACGCAGCGCGATGAAGACCGTTCGTCTCACCATGGCCCAGGCCCTGGTCAAGTACCTGATCGCCCAGCGCACGGTCGTCGATGGCCAGGACGCCCCACTGTTCCCGGGTGTGTTCGCCATCTTCGGCCATGGCAACGTCACCTGCCTGGGCGAGGCGCTCGAGGCCGTGAAGGAGGAACTGCCAACCTGGCGCGGCCAGAACGAGCAGTCGATGGCGCTCGCCGCCGTCGCCTTCGCCAAAGCCAAGCGCCGGCGCCAGATCATGGTCGCCGCCAGCTCGATCGGCCCGGGCGCCACCAACATGGTCACCGCGGCCGGCGTGGCGCACTCGAACCGCCTGCCCGTGCTGCTGCTGTCCGGCGACACCTTCGTCAATCGCCTGCCCGATCCCGTGCTCCAGCAGGTCGAGCATTTCAACAATCCCAGCATCACTGTGAACGACGCCTTCCGGGCCGTGACCCGCTACTGGGACCGCATTGTCAAGCCGGAGCAGCTGATCGCCTCGCTGCCGCAGGCGGTCGCGGTGCTGACGGACCCGGCCGAGTGCGGGCCGGCGTTCATTGCGCTCCCGCAGGACGTGCAGGGCGAAGCCTTCGACTATCCGGCGGAGTTCTTCGAGCGCCGAGTCCACCAGGTGCCGCGGCCGCGGCCGGACGTCGAGCAACTGGTCGCTGCCGCCAGCCTTTTGCGCGAGGCCAAGCAGCCGCTATTGATTGCCGGCGGCGGCGTGCATTATTCGCTGGCGGAGGCCGAGCTCGTCGCCTTTGCCGAACGCCACAACATACCCGTTGCCGAGACCGTCGCCGGACGCGGCGTCATGCTGCACGACCATCCGCTGAATGTCGGCGCCCTCGGCGTCATCGGCGCCGCCTCGGCCAACGCGCTGGCGGCAGAGGCCGACGTCGTGCTGGCGGTCGGGACGCGGCTGCAGGACTTCAGCACGGGCTCCTGGACGGTGTTCCAGAACCCGAACTACCGGCTGATCGCGCTCAACGCCGCGCGCTTCGATGCCCACAAGCATCGCGCGCTGGCGGTGGTCGGCGACGCCCAGGCCGGGCTGGCGGAGCTGTCGGCGGGTCTGCGCGGCTGGCGCTCGCCCGACGCCTGGCGCAAGCGCGCGCAGGACGAATACGCCAAGTGGAACCGCACGGTGGACCAGCATTCCGGCCCGACCAATGCACCCCTGCCCTCCTACGGCCATGTGGTCGGCGCCATCAACCGCAAGGCGGCAGCGACGGACACGGTCGTCACCGCCGCCGGCGGCCTGCCGGGCGAGCTGACCAAGAACTGGCGCATCAAGTCGGTTGGCACCTTCGACTGCGAGTTCGGCTTCTCCTGCATGGGCTACGAGATCGCCGGCGGCTGGGGCATCAAGATGGCCCATCCGGACCGTGAGGTCGTCGTGTTCGTCGGCGACGGCTCCTACCTCATGATGAACTCCGACATCTACAGCACGGTGCTGACCGGCCATAAGCTCATCATCGTGGTCTGCGACAACGGCGGTTACGCCGTCATCAACCGGCTGCAGGTCTTCAAGGGCAGCCCCTCGTTCAACAACCTGATCGAGCATTGCCGCAGCGTCCGCCAGGTCGGCGTCGATTTCGCCAAGCACGCAGAGTCCATGGGCGCGCTGGCCGAGCGCGTGACCTCGGTCGCCGAGCTGGAACAGGCCTTCGAGCGCGCCAAGAAGGCCGACCGCACCTACGTCATCGAGATCAAGGTGAGCGCCTCGCAATGGACTCCGGGCGACGCCTGGTGGGACGTCGGCGTGCCCCAGGTCAATTCGCGCGAGAGCGTGCGCAAGGCCACGGCCGATCACGCCGAGGGCAAGAAGAAGCAGCGGATCGGAGTGTAGACATGTCGGTCCGTCTGGGTATCGCGCCGATCGCCTGGTCCAACGACGATCTGCCGCAGCTCGGCGGCGACACGTCGCTGGAGACCTGCCTCAAGGAGAGCCGCGCCGCCGGCTTCAGCGGCACGGAGACCGGCGGCAAGTTCCCGATGGACGCCGCCAAGCTCGGGCCCATCCTCAAAGCGCATCAACTGAAGCTCGTCTCCGGCTGGTTCTCCGGCCGCCTGCTCGACGGATCCGTCGAGAAGGAGAAGGAGCGCATGGAGCAGCAGCTCGTCACCTTCAAGGAGCTGGGCGCGCCGGTGATGGTCTATGCCGAGACCACCGGCAGCGTGCAGGGCCAGCAGCAGACGCCAGTCGGCAAGCGGCCGCGCCTTCCTGCCGGCGACTTCAAGGAGTATGGCGGCAAGCTGACGGCGCTGGCCGAGTACATGGCCGAGCGCGGCGTGCCCATGGCCTATCACCACCACATGGGCACGATCGTCGAGACCGAGGCCGAGGTCGACCTGCTGATGGCCAACACCGGGCCGGCGGTTGGCCTGCTCGTGGACACCGGCCACATCACCTATGCAGGCGGCAATCCCCTGGGGATGACGAAGCGGCACGCCAACCGCATCAATCATGTCCACTGCAAGGATGTCCGCCTCAAAGTGCTCAAGGAGGCGAAGGCCAAGGATTGGAGCTTCCTCGACGCCGTGCTGGCCGGCGTGTTCACCGTACCCGGCGACGGCGGCGTCGATTTCGCGGCGTTCGCGAAGCTGCTCGCGGATATCCGCTACGGCGGTTGGGCCGTCGTCGAGGCCGAGCAGGATCCGGTCAAGGCACCGCCGTTCCAATATGCCCAGATGGGCCACGATCACCTGACTAAGCTCTTCACCGAGGCCCGCATCACGATCGCCCGATAGGAATGCCATGACCGACACCACCGATCTTTCGAAGCAGTTTGCCGGGCAGTACGCCGTCATCACCGGCGGCACCCAGGGCATGGGCGAGGCGGTCGCCCGCCTGTTCGCCGCGCGCGGGGCCGCCGGGCTGGTCATCTGCGGCCGCAACAAGGCGAAGGGCGATGCGGTCGCCGGCAGCCTGACCAACGCCGGCTGCAAGACGCACTATGTGGAGGCCGACCTCGCCAAGGTCGAGGATTGCCGCAAGGTGATCGCAGCCGCCGACAAGGCGTTCGGCAAGCTGAACGTGCTCGCCAATTGCGCCGGCTACACCGACCGCGGCACCATCCTCGACACCTCGCCCGAGCTGTTCGATCGCATGTTCGCCATCAACGTGCGCGCCCCCTTCTTCCTCATGCAGGACGCCATCAAGATCATGCGGCGCGAGGGCATCGCCGGCGCGATCGTCAATCTGATCACCATGTCCAGCTATGGCGGCCAGCCCTTCATCACCGCCTATTGCAGTTCGAAGGGCGCGCTGGTCACGCTCACCCGCAACGTCGCCTTCGCCGTCATGCGCGACCACATCCGCGTCAACGGCATCAATGTCGGCTGGTCCGACACGCCCGGCGAGGACCGCATCATGAAGACCTATCACGGCGCCCGCGACGGCTGGCTGGCCGAGGCTGAGCAGAAGCAGCCCTTCGGCCGCCTGATCAAGCCGGCCGAAGTGGCGCGCGCCATCGCCTTCCTGGCGTCTTCGGAGGCAGGACTGATGACGGGCTCGATCGTGGACTTCGATCAGTCCGTACGCGGGGCCTACGAGTCGCCGCCGCAACCGCCGGAGCATATGCCTGAAACCCGCGCGGCGGAGTGATCATGAAGGCGACGGACAAGCGGCCGCTCGGCCGCACCAAGCTGAAGGTGACGGTCCTCGGCCTCGGCACCGCCACGCTCGGCAACCTCTATGCGCCCGTCACCGACGCCGATGCGCAGGACACGCTGAGGACGGCGTTCGACGCCGGCGTCCGCTTCGTCGATACGGCGCCGTTCTACGGCCATGGCTGGAGCGAGCATCGCGTCGGCGAGGCGCTGCGCGGCTACAAGCGCGACGACATCGTGCTGTCGACCAAGATCGGACGCCTGCTGAAGCCGAAGGACCCGGCCAAGGGCATCGACGGCGGCGTGTTCGCTGCGGTGCTGCCGTTCGATCCCGTGTTCGACTACTCCTACGACGGCGTCATGCGCTCGGTCGAGGACAGCCTGCAGCGGCTGGGCACCCACCGCATCGACGTCCTGCTGATCCACGATGTCGACCGCTGGACTCATGGCTCGGAGGAGGCCGCGGACCGCCGCCGCAAGGAGGTGCTGGAGGGCGGCTACAAGGCGATGGCGAAGCTGCGCGAGGGCGGCGCCGTCGGCGCCATCGGCGCCGGCCTCAACGAATGGGACAGCTGCCAGAAGCTGGCGGAGGCCAGCGACCTCGACTGCTTCCTGCTGGCCGGCCGCTACACGCTGCTGGAGCAGGAGTCGCTGCAGACCTTCCTGCCGCTGTGCGTGAAGCGCGGCATCGGCATCTTCCTGGGCGGGCCCTACAACACGGGCATCCTCGCCACCGGCGCGGTGCCGGGCGCCTACTACAACTACGCGCCCGCCAAGCCGGACATCCTGGAGCGGGTGCGCAAGATCGAGGCGGTCTGCGAGCGCCACAAGGTTGCGCTGGCCAGCGCCGCGCTCCAGTTTCCCCTCGCCCATCCCGCGGTCTGTTCCGTCATCCCCGGCGCCAAGACCGCGGCCGAGGTGAAGCGCAACATCGCGACCATCGAGGCGCCGATCCCGCGGGATTTCTGGGCGGAGCTGAAGCGGGAAAAACTGATCGCCGAAGAGGCGCCGTTACCGGGGTGATTTACGCATAAATGTTTCACGTGAAACATCGCGGTGCGGATGGGTGGGTGAGCAGCGCTGGAGAAAATGGTTTCACGTGAAACATCGGGAGCGCCACACGGCCTGGGACGACAGTCCTTTTTACGCATAAATGTTTCACGTGAAACATCGCACGCGGGTCCGGAAAACACGATTCTGCAAAACAACCCCATGCATTAAAAAATCGTCCTTGTTTTTCAAAGACATGACCCTGCGCACTTCCGGCACATCAAGACCCCCTGAGAGACCGCTCTGGCGCGCGGATTCGGTCGTCAGCGCGCGCCCAGAGCCGGGATGCTAACCCACGATTTTGCCGATGGCCGTGCGCGTGCACTTGATCTTGACGTACTCGTCATCGCGAAGAGCGCTGCCGAGCGCCGTATCCGCGATGTAGGCCTGCCCGTAGAGACCGCAGACCGACTGGTTGCCGGCCTCGGGGCCGCTGATGACATCCACCGCCGTATCCATTTGGCAGTCGGCGGGGGCGGTGTTGATGGAGCACACGAGGATCAGGATTTTGAACACGGAAACGACTCCTGTCTTTCAATTCATGGTGCAACGCACCCTAATACCAGCAAGTTTCATGCCATATACAACAACATGAGAATAGCAGGACAATTCTCTGATACATATGATTCTATGGAAACGGCGGACGCATGCGAATCGCCACTGCCGAAGGCAGTGCTGCGTTGATATTGTGCAGTGCGGTAGAGACTCTTGTGGCGGAGATCCCGCGAATTGCTCAGATCAGCCCGAGTTCCTTCAGCTGCTGGAGCAGCTCCGGCGGCGGTTCCTTGTCCCAGCCGGCCATCGCCTCCGCGAAGCCGCGCGAGCCGACGTCGGGCGGCGCGTCGGCCGGGTCGAGATAGCGCCAGCCCTGGAAGGGGCGATGGGACATGAGCTGGGTCTGGACCGGCTCGGGTTCATAGACGATGCCGCAATGGGGCACGCCGTCCCGGTTGCCCTGCTTGAGGTCGAGGATGCGGTGGCGCACGCGGACATAGCCCTTGATCACCCAGTAGAGCGAGCCGCCGTCGAGCACTTCGTCGCGGCGCTTGGGAGTCATGCGGGTCCAGTGGATGAGCACGGGCTTCTCGCCGTTCTTGCGCTTCTTGGCGAGCGTTTCCTGCTGCCATTGCCGCAGGTCCTCGACGCTGTCGCAGCCGACGCAGAGCTTGAGGATATGGAGGGTCATGCCGTCGCCGCCGCTTCCTTCCGTTTGCGTTTGCCGGCGAGCGCCAGCGCCACCTTCGAGGCCGGGGCGCGGCCGAGGGCAGCGCAGATGAATTGCCCGGCTTCGGCGAGTTTGTCCAGGTCCACGCCCGTCTCGATGCCGAGGCCGTTCAGCATGTACAGCACGTCCTCGCTGGCGACGTTGCCGGAGGCGCCGGCGGCGTAGGGGCAGCCGCCGAGGCCGGCGACCGAGCTGTCGACCACGGCGATGCCGCCCTCGAGCGCGGCCAGGATGTTGGCGAGCGCCTGGCCGTAGGTGTCGTGGAAATGCACGGCCAGCTTCTCGCGCGGCACCCGCGCGGCGACGGCCTCGATCATCGCGGCTGCCTTGGCGGGCGTGCCGACGCCGATGGTGTCGCCGAGCGAGATCTCGTAGCAGCCGAGCTCGAGCAGCCGTGCCGAGACACGCGCCACGGCTGCCGCGGCGATCTCGCCTTCATAGGGGCAGCCGAGCACGCAGGAGACATAGCCACGCACGCGCACGCCATCGCCCTTGGCGGCTGCGCACACCGGTGCGAAGCGATCAAGGCTCTCATCGATCGAGCAGTTGATGTTTTTCCGCGAGAAGGTCTCGGACGCCGCACCGAATACCGCGATCTCCTCGGCCTTGGCCGCCCGCGCCGCGTCGTAGCCCTGCATGTTCGGCACCAGCACGGGATAGCTGACGCCCGGCTTGCGCGCGATGCCCGCCATCACCGCCGCCGTATCGGCCATCTGCGGCACCCATTTCGGCGACACGAACGCGCCGGCCTCGACGACCGGCAGGCCGGCGTCGGCCAGGCGCTCGATGAGCGCGATCTTCGTGGCCGCCGGTACCGACTTGGCCTCGTTCTGGAGGCCATCGCGCGGGCCGACCTC
>JBGPEQ010000203.1:0-7061 GCA_041482855.1 Dongiaceae bacterium
TGGGCGCCGGCGCGCGTGGCGCCGGCAACCGTGGACTGCTGCGTCCGATGGGACCGCTTCAGTAGGGGGGCGTCGGCCGTCGAGTTAGGATCCCGCGGTGTTCAGCGTGGTCGAAACATGCGTGAAGATCTTCGACAGCGACTGGCCCAGGGCCGTCAAAGCGGCAATGAGGCCGACGGCAACGAGAGCGGCGATGAGGCCGTACTCAATCGCGGTGGCGCCGGACTCGTCCTTCGCGAACTTGCTGATCATGTTGAGCATGGACTGCATCTCCGTTCTCCCGTCGCTAAGAAAGTGTGAATGTCGCGCGGGGAGAATGCTGCCGCACCGGTAAACAAAACTTTAGAATTCTGGGTTAACGGACGAAGAATTTATGGTTCGTTGACGTTTGCCGCCCGCTCCTTCGAGAGGTCGGCCAATCCTGCGAAGCGCCCGGCGCGAAGCAGGATGGCGGATGGGGTGAGATTCGAACTCACGGTGGGCTTGCACCCACGCCGGTTTTCAAGACCGGTGCCTTAAACCACTCGGCCACCCATCCATGCATTGTGACGAGATCAATGCCTTGCGCATCGTGCCATACGAAATGGTTCGGGCACTGGGCGGTGAATTGGCACCCGATTGGCACCTCGCCGGTTGCGGACCGGTATCACGACTGGCCCGTGCCTGCCAGCGCGGCGTTGATGGCCTCGATGGAGCGCGCAACGGCTCGTGGGCCCGGCCTCTCGGAGGGCGAGCCTTATTTTTGCTTCTTGTCAGCGCATGAGATGGTCGCCGGCGCGTATTTGGGACCGATGATGATGCGCGCCGGCGACCGGTGGACTCGCGGGTCGATGGGACCGTTTCAGTAGGATACGTGCGGCTTCGCGTTAGCTCGACGCGGTGTTCAGAGTGGTCGACACGTGCGTGAAGATCTTCGACAGCGACTGGCCCAGGGCGGTCAGAGCGGCGATCAGGCCGACGGCGACGAGGGCGGCGATCAGGCCGTACTCGATCGCGGTGGCGCCGGACTCGTCTTTCGCGAATGTGCTGAGCGTTTTGATCATGGACTGCATCTCCGTATCTCCCGTTGGTTAAGAAACCGTGCTCCTCTGGGAACGGAGAATGCAGCCGCACCGGTAAAGAAAAATTTAGAATTCTGCGTTAATGGCCGCAATTTTATCGGCTTTTTTGTCGTATGCGGCAAAACCGCCGCCCGCCTACCCCCGCGCGACACCGGTTAACGGAAACGGCCCCTTAAGCCGACCCTGTGAAGATCGCGGCATTCTGGTCCTATGCACTCATGCGAGAGAGCCCCGCTGAAACTGGCGGGGCTTTCTTCTTGCCGGCCGCCGTCTGCATCTGGTGGCGCGCGCTTTCGGCCGGACGGCAGGGTTCGCATTTCATGGCCCGTCCCTTGGACCACTCGGCCACTCATCCCGAATCGTTTGCGGGGCGCGTCCCAGCACCGAACGCGCCGAGTTGCACCGTGATTGAATATATTCAAGTTATAGTATTTAATAACATATAGTTCCGAGATATATCGTATCTAAAATATTAATTGCAAGGAACGCCCGCCCGAAACCGACACTGGGCGCCGGGAAACGGTCGCTCGCCGCGTCCACAGCGTCCCGGAACGGTCTCAGACGTGCCCTAAGTGAAAAAGCCAACACATTGACGTTCAAGGGTGATTTTTTAATGCATGGGGTTGTTTTGCAGATTCGTGTTTTCGGGCCTCCACCCGCCCGATGTTTCACGTGAAACAGTGGTCACTGCCCGGCGCTTGCGACGTGCGATCATTTGATACAATACTTTGTGGTCGAACAGGGCAGGGCAACAAGCCATGCGCAGGGGATCGCGGGGACACTACGGCCTACTGGCGCTGGCCCTTCTGGCGCTGGCCTCCTGCGCCGAACATGGCGTCAAGGCCCCGACCCAGCAGCAGGCCGCCCCCGGCTACAAGGTCGGCAAGCCCTACCAGATCGATAGCGTCTGGTACTATCCGGCCGTCGACTACAACTACGCCGAGACGGGCATCGCCTCCTGGTACGGCCCCGACTTCCACGGCCTGGCGACCGCCAACGGCGAGACCTACGACATGAACGCCCTGACCGCGGCCCACCGCACCCTGCCGATGCCGAGCATGGTGCGCGTCACCAACCTGGAGAACGGCCGCCAGATCGCGCTCCGCGTCAACGATCGCGGCCCCTTCGCCAACAACCGCATCATCGACGTCTCGCGCCGCGCCGCCCAGCTCCTCGGCCTCGAGCAGCAGGGCACCGCCCGCGTGCGCGTGGAGATCATGGATGCCGAGAGCCGCCAGCTGGCCATGCTTGCGGGCGCCGCCGCGCCCGCGGCGCAGCAGATGGCCGCAAGCGGCAGCCAAGCCGATCCTCCGTCTTCGCCCAAGGTCACGGCGGCCCCTGCCGGCATCGTCACCGAAGAGGCCCTGGCGCCGCCGTCCGGCACCGCGACCGCCCCCGCCGCCCAGCCGGTAGCGGCCAAGCCGGCGCCGCAGCCGATCATCGCCACCGTCGCCGTCGGGGCGGGACCGCAACCCGACGGCAAGGTCACGGTCGTGCCGGTGCACCGGACCGCCATGTTCATCCAGGCCGGCGCCTTCACAAACCTGGCGAACGCCACCCGCCTGCGCACCAAGCTGACGTCATTCGGCCAGGCCCAGGTCGTGCCGGCCTATGTCGGCACCCAGAAGTTCTTCCGCGTCCGCCTCGGCCCGATCGCCACGCTCGGCGAGGCCGATACCATGCTGGCAAGGGTCGTCGCGTCCGGCCATCCGGAAGCCCGCCTGATCGTCGATTGATCGCGGACAAGCCGCCGTGCTATTGCCGGGTTCGCCGGCGCGGCGCCTGCCGCCAGCAGACAAAGGACATCGTCGATGACCAGGATCCTTAGCCGTCACCTTCTAGCGGGACTGCTGATGGGAGCGGCGCTCCTGCTCGGCCCTGCTGCCGCCAACGCCATCGATAGCCTCGCCAAGCAGGCGCTGATCGTGGACTACGAGACCGGCTCGGTCCTGTTCGACAAGAACGCGGACGAGCCGATTCACCCAGCGTCGATGACGAAGTTGATGACCCTCTACATCCTCTTCGACCAGCTGAAGCAGGGGAAGCTGAAGCTGGACGATACCTTCCGGGTGTCGCGGACCGCCTGGGCCCGCGGCGAAAGCGACGAGTCCAATATGTTCCTTCCGCTCGATTCGACCGTGCGCATCGAGGATCTGATCCGCGGCATCGCCATCCAATCCGGCAATGATGCCTGCAAGGTCGTTGCCGAAGGCATCGCCGGCAGCGAAGAAGCCTTCGTCAAGCTCATGAACAAGAAGGCCCAGGAGATCGGCCTCGCCCACACCCACTTCGAGAATTCCGATGGCCTGGAGGCCCCCGGCCACATGATGACGGCGCGGGACATCCTGACCTTGGCCGAGCACGTCTACGCCGACTTCCCCGAGTATTATCACTACTTCGGCGAGAAGGAGTTCACCTTCAACAACATCAAGCAGGGCAACCGCAATCCGCTGCTCTACAAGGACATCGGCGTCGACGGCTTGAAGACCGGCCACCTCGATGTCTCCGGATTCGGCCTCGTCGCCTCGGCCAAGGAAGGCGACCGCCGCATCTTCATGGTCGCGCATGGAATGACCAGCATGCAGAGCCGCTCCGACGAAGCGACCAAGCTGATCGAATGGGCGTTCCAGAGCTTCCAGAACGTGAAGCTCGCCAAGGCCGGCGACCAGCTCGAACAGGCGCCCGTCTGGTATGGCGACGCCGACACGGTGTCGCTGACCGTCGCCAAGGACCTCGTGGCCACCCTGCCGAAGGGGAACCAGGAGGAGATCCAGGCCAAGGCCGTGTTCAAGAGCCCGGTCATGGCTCCGATCGCCGCCGGACAGGAACTCGGCAAGCTCGAGATCACCAGCAGCAGCGGCACCACCGAAGTGCCGCTGGTGGCGGCGGTCGCGGTCGACCGGGTCGGCTTCTTCGGTCACATCTTTGCGACGCTGAAATACCTGGTCTCGCCGCAAGGCTGAGGACGACGTGGCGGCAGCCCTCCCATGGTGAGCAGCGCCCGCGGGCGATTCATTACCCTGGAGGGCGGGGAGGGGGCCGGCAAGTCGACGCAGATCAAACTGCTGGCGGCTTGGCTGCGCGAGCGCGGCATCGACGTCCTGCAGACCCGCGAACCCGGCGGCGCCACCGGCGCCGAGCGCATCCGCGAGCTGCTGGTCAAGGGCGACGCCGATCGCTGGACCCCGATCGCCGAGACCCTCCTGCACTATGCCGCCCGCGCCGATCACCTCGACCGCACGATCCGCCCGGCCCTGGCGGCAGGCCGCTGGGTGATCTGCGACCGCTTCGCCGATTCCACGACCGCCTACCAGGGTTACGGCCATGGCGTGCCCTTCGACGTCATCGACTCCCTGTTCAAGGCAGTCGTCGGCGACACGGCGCCCGACGTCACCTTGATCCTGGATCTCCCGGTCGAGCAGGGCCTGCAGCGAGCCGCCGCGCGCGCCGGCCACGAGAACCGCTACGAACAGATGGCGGTCGAGTTCCACAGCCGCCTGCGCAACGGCTTCCTGACGATCGCGCGCCAGAATGCACAGCGTTGCGCGGTGATCGACGCCAGCCGCGTCGTCGACGCCATTCAATCCGACATCCAGGCGGAAATGCGCCGCCGCCTTGGTCTATCATGATGCCCGATGGCTGATCCTCCCAAAGCCGCCACGCCGGCGCCCCGCGCCAATCCCGAAATCGTCGGTCACCCGCTGGCGGAGCAGGCGTTGCTGCGCGCCTGGCAATCGAACCGGCTCCACCATGCCTGGCTGATCACCGGCCCACGCGGCGTCGGAAAGGCGACGCTGGCCTACCGCTTCGTCCGCTATGTCCTTGCCGGCGATGACCGCGGCCTGTTCGCCGATGCGTCCGGCACACTCGACGTGCCGCGAACCGCGCCGGTATTCCGCCAAGTCGCCAGCGGCGGCCATCCGGACCTGCTCACCATCGAGCGCGGCTATGACGAGAAGCACGACCGCTTCCGCACGGAGATCGTCGTCGACGATGTCCGCGAGATCGGCGCTTTCATGCACTTGAAGGCGGCCGCCGGCGGCTGGCGCGTCGTCGTCATCGACAGCATCGACGAGTTGAACCGCAGTGCCGCCAATGCGCTCCTGAAGATCCTGGAGGAGCCGCCGGCCCAAGCGCTCATCATCCTCGTCAGCCACGCGCCCGGCCGCCTGCTGCCGACGATTCGCTCGCGCTGCCGCCGGCTGACACTCGGCCCGCTCGACGAGCGCGTGATGGAAGATCTCCTGGGCCGCTACTCTCCGGGGCTCGCGGAGGCCGATCGCCGCCTGCTGATCCGCATCGCCGATGGCTCGATCGGACGCGCGCTGGAGATCGTCGCCGCCGGCGGCCTCGATCTCTACCGCGACATCGCCGGACAGCTGCTGCAATTGCCGAAGCTCGATGCCGTCGCATTGCATGGGCTTGGCGACCGTCTCGGCCACAAGGATGCCGCCGAGCTGTTCCGCCTCGCCACCGAGCTGCTGGCGGCCTGGATCGGCCGCCTGATCCGCGTGGCGGCAACAGGGCAGGGGACGGCCGACGTAATCGAGGGGGAAGGGCGCCAGCTCGCCGCTCTGGCCGGGCGGCGCAGCCTTGATCAGTGGCTCGAGCTATGGGAGAAGATGACTCGCCTGTTTGCCCGGGCCGAATCCGTCAATCTCGACCGCAAGCAGGTCTGGGTTGGCGCCATGCTGGACATCGCAGGACTAGCCAGCCGCTAACTCCAGGGGCGTGACGCCCTTGCTGCGCCGACCGCAGGAGATGAGATGCCGTCACGCGACCGCTACTACATCACGACGCCGATCTACTACGTGAACGATTCCCCGCATATCGGCCACGCCTATACGACGCTGGCCTGCGATGTGCTCGCCCGCTTCATGCGCCTGGACGGCCGCAACGTTAGGTTCCTGACCGGCACCGACGAGCACGGCCAGAAGATAGAGAAGTCGGCCAGCGCCGCCGGCATGGACCCGCAGGCCTTCACCGACAAGGTGTCGCAGAACTTCCGCGACCTCGCGCGCGCCATGAACTTCAGCAACGACGACTTCATCCGCACGACCGAACCGCGGCATGTCCGCTCCTGCCAGGAGCTGTGGCGGCGGCTGAAGGCCAACGACCAGATCTACCTCGGCAGCTATGCCGGCTGGTATGCCGTCGCCGATGAGGCCTTCTATGACGAGGGCGATCTGACCGCTGGCCCCGGCGGCAAGAAGATCGCTCCTACGGGCGCCGAGTGCGACTGGGTCGAGGAGCCCAGCTATTTCTTCAAGCTGTCGGAGTGGCGGGACCGGTTGCTGGCCTACTACGACCGCACGCCCTCGCCGGTAGCGCCGGAGACGCGCCGCAATGAGGTGGTCAGCTTCGTGAAGGGCGGCCTCAAGGATCTCTCGATCTCCCGCACCACCTTCAAGTGGGGCATCCCGGTGCCGGACGACCCCGCGCACATCATGTATGTGTGGCTGGACGCCCTGACCAACTACATCACTGCCGCCGGCTATCCCGACGTGGACAGCGCGGATTTTCGGACCTTCTGGCCCGCCGACTTGCACATGGTGGGCAAGGACATCCTGCGCTTTCACACCGTCTACTGGCCGGCCTTCCTGATGGCGGCAGGGCTGGAGCCGCCGCAGCGGGTCTTTGCCCATGGCTGGTGGACCAACGAGGGCCACAAGATCTCAAAGCGTCTCGGCAATGTCATCGACCCGCATGACCTCATTGCCAAATACGGGCTCGACCAGGTGCGCTATTTCCTGTTGCGCGAGGTGCCATTCGGCAATGACGGCGACTACTCCCACCGCGCCGTGGTCAACCGCATCAACGGCGACCTCGCCAACGGCCTCGGCAACCTCGCCCAGCGCGTGCTGAAGCTGATCAACGGCAGCGCCGGCGCCACCGTGCCCCAACCCGGACGGCTGACGCCAACCGACGACACACTGCTGGCGGCCGCCCATGGCCTGCATGCCCGTGTTCGAGAGGAACTGGAGCAGCAAGCGTTCCACA
>JBGPEQ010000204.1:0-7054 GCA_041482855.1 Dongiaceae bacterium
GGCGTCGACAGCTGCCTCGCCATCAAGAAGATCAAGCCGAACGCCCGCATCGTCATGATGACCGGCTTCAAGGAGCCGATCCTGGCCAAGGCGACGGCGGCCGGCGCCGAGGGCCCGCTGCAGAAGCCGTTTAGCCCCGAGGACATGCTGCACGTCGTCGAGACCGTGCGCTGAGGCGGCGCACCGGGCCGCTTCCCCCGCCGCCCGTCCTGTCGACCGACAGATAAAAGCGGTCGCCACGGCCGCTCGTCCCCTCTAAGTATCTCCGGTCACCCGAGGCGGCGCTTTCGCCGCGCTCGTCGCCGGAGGTATTCATGGCAAGCGGACTCGCATCCTGGCGCGGCTTGGCGCCGCATTTCCTCAGCCTGCTGCGTCTCGTGGCCGGACTCCTGCTCCTGGAGTTCGGTACGATGAAGATTCTCCATTTCCCGCCCTCCGACTACTTCGCCGGCATACCCCCGTTTTCCCTGATCTGGATAGCGGGCCTGATCGAGCTGGTGGGCGGCGCGCTGGTCGCGGTCGGCCTGTTCACGCGCCTGGCCGCCTTCGTCCTGTCGGGCCAGATGGCTTTCGCCTATTTCATCGCGCATGCGCCGCGCGGCTTCTATCCCGCCCTCAACGAGGGCCTCCCCGCCGTCCTCTTCTGCTTCGTCTTCCTCTACCTCTCCGCCGCCGGCGGCGGCCCCTGGAGCCTGGACCGCATCTTGCGCAGGGTCGGGTGATCGGGCCGAAAGCCGCGGGCCGGTGCCCGGCTCCGGTCGCCGGAGGGATCAGGGCAGCAGATAAAACGCCTTCTCTTTATCGCGCCGGTTGTGAAGGCCGGCGACCACGACGAGCGCGCCGTCCACATGCGCCTTGTCCCACTTGAGGAAGGCCTCGGCGGCGGCGGCGGTGTCCCCGGCGCGATGGCTCTTCAGCACGGACGACTGCTTGAAGTTGCCGCGGCCGATGTTGAAGCAAAGCGAGACCATGGCGGCGAATTGATTGTCGGTGGTCGGCACGCCCGCGCACGACGAGTCGACCGACTGTTCCGCGTCGGCTGCGTCCTGTCGCAGGAACGCCGTCGCCTGGGCTTCCGTGATGGTCATTCCCGCGCTCACGCCCCTGATGTGACCATAGCCGATGGTCCAGATGCCCGCGACGTCCTGGTAGGATTGAAGACGAAGACCTTCGAAGGACTCGATCAGGTTCAGGCCTGCGCCAGTGATTGCACGCGCCATCGTCCACTCCCGGAGCTATCGTATGCCGTCCATTGAAGCGATCGACTCGATGCTCGAAACGCCTCTCCCGATCCGCGCGCCCGGTGGCCGCGGAGGGAGGCGAATCTAGCGGATCCTGCGAAGCCCCGAACCCCTCAAATGGGGGGAGCGCACCGAATTTTTCTCCCACGATCGAACCAGGAATCGGATAGGAGGACTGGCATGAAGAACCTGACCCCCATACATCCGGGAGAGATCTTGGCCGAGGACTTCCTGCGGCCGCTGGGCGTGAGCCAGTCGCGTCTCGCCCGCGACATCAGCGTGCCGCCGCGCCGCATCAACGAGAGCAGCCGCGGCAAGCGCGGCATTACCGCGGACACCGCGCTGCGGTTTGCCCGCTACTTCGGCACGACGGCGGAATTCTGGATGACGTTGCAGCAGCGCTACGAACTCGAGCGTCTCAAAGACCGGATGGAAAGCCGGCTGAAGGCCGAAGTCCGCCCGCTGCGATCGCGGGCGGCGTGACGCGACCGGACGCCGGCAGATCCCGCCCGCCGCCCTACATCCAAGCCTCCGGTCGAAGCGAGTTTGCGCTCGACCTCGATGAAAGCCACCCTGACCCCATTAGTGTCGACCCCTTAATCATTTTTGCGAGCGGCTCACGGATTGCGCCGCGAGAATGACTCGGGGTAGGCCTCGTCGCGGACGTCGATCAGGGGATCGTCGGATGCCTCGATGCCGTCGGTGAGTTGGCCCGGCATGAACAGCAGCGGCTTCTCCGCCGCGGCGCTGTCCGCCACCGCCTTGTCGATCGTGAGGACGCCCAGATCCACGACCTTGCGGTCGTCGGGCCAGGGCTGGGTCGGGTCCTTCGTGGAATCGCCGGGCGCGGCGAGTTGCGCCTTGAGGTGGAAGGTCACGGGACCGCGTTGCAGGCGCGCGGGCAGTTCTTCCATCAGGAAGTTCGGCGGCTTGCCGGCGGCGTCGGCCGTCTCCAGATGCACGACGCGCTCGGGCACCATCTGATAGCGCACGGCCTGCCGCCCGCCGGCCTTGTCGACGAACACGAACGCATCGATGCCGTAATATTCCTCGTCGGCGAAGCTGTCGGGCGTGGCGGCGGTGGCGAAGGCGGCGGGCACCGTGGGGTGGCCGGCCACGAATTCGTCGAACTTCGTCGGCTTGGCGGCATCCGGCGGGCTGGCCGCCGCCGCCAGGAGGAGATCGCGGAAATCCTCGCCCGTGGAGACCGGGAAGAACTTGAGCGAATTGATGACCATGTCGGTATCGCTGCCGTCAGGCAGATGGAACTTGATGGCCATGCCGTGCGGATTGGCGGGGCCGGCCCCGTCGGGCAGGTCGGGTATCCCTGTCGCATCGGAGAAGCGCACGGTCACCGGGATCGTGCCGCCGGCGAACAGGATCGCCTTGCTGAGCGCGGCGGCTTCGGGCGAGGCCTTGAAGCTGCCCTCGACCACCACGCCCTTGGCGTGATTGGCGCGGAAACCGGGATGGACGCCGAACGCCTTGTTCATGGCGTCCACGATCTCGGTCCCGATGGGCTGATCATCCGCCCGGACCACGCCGGGCGACAGGAATCCGAGCGCGGCCAACGCGGCCAGGAGCGAATGCTTTCTCATGGATGCCTTCTGTTGCAATATTGTTGCCGGGGGCGCGGCCGGCTGGCCGCGTTCTTCAGAGATAGTGATCGCAGAAGCAATTCAAGTCATCTCGCAGGTTCGTGATGCCGTTGTCGACGCCACGCGACGGAGCGGCGGCGCCGGACCGCGACCTATTCGTGCTCGCCACTCATCGGTGCGACCGGCGGTTCGCGATTGTCGCCGCGCTTAAGCCGGTCGCCCATCCCGGCGCAGTTGGGCTGCCGGGTCGCCGCATCGGTCGATGTAAATGGGGTCGTAGTCGACATAGTTGTACGACTCCTTCAGCCTAATCGCGATCCGAATAGCCGCCATAGAGGCCGCAATGGAGGCAGCGAAACAGGTAAGCCGTCGGGCTACCGTCGCGGTGCAATGCGCGCAGATAGGAAATCAGATCCTCGCCCTCCTGGCCGCAGTCCCTGGCGATGGCGTCGATCGCCTGCTGTCCGTATGACTGGAGTGCCTGCCATCCCGCCAGTCCGAGGAAGGCCGTGGCGTCGCCGCAATGCGTGTTTCAGCGTTCCTGCTGCCAGCCGATGAAGCCGGGCGTCCGATAGGCGACTTCGTCCATGACGCCGTCGGGCGGCGTATCCCATCGGCCGAAATCGCCGATGCTCCCGCCCCGATCCGTGAACTCGCAGCTATATTGTCCGTGCGCGCTGCCATCTGCAATGCACCACGGGCATAGCCGCTTTCGCAGCAGCTGCTTGCTGAATACGGGGCCGACATAGATGTGGCCGCGGGCGCGCTCGCAGCAGAGGCAGATCGCGACTGACGGCTCGATGGAGTCTGTGCCGACGGGATCGGGATGGTATCTGAAGGTCGGCAGGTTCTCGCTCATCTGGTGCCTCCGGCCGCTGCAACCATTTGGCCTGGATCAAATAGCAGCATTTGCGGGTTACTTTTATTCGCCGTCTGAGCGATAGCAGCCTGCACACGCCATCATAACACTGGCAGAAAGGATGGAATCCATGACCCACAAAGGCAGCTGCCATTGCGGCCGCATCGCGTTCGAAGTCGAGGGCGATCTCACCCGGGCCATCCAGTGCAACTGCTCTCATTGCAGCCGCAAGGGCTACCTCTTGTGGTTCGTCCCGCGCGAGGGCCTGCGGCTTGCCACGCCCGAGAGCGCGCTCGCGACCTAACCTGTTCAACACGCACGTCATCAAGCACCACTTCTGCCCAACCTGCGGCTGCGCGCCGTTCGGCTTCGGTACGGACCCGGCGGGCAAGGCCATGGCCGCCGTCAATGTCCGCTGCCTCGAAGGCGTGGATCCCGCGACCCCTAAGATCATGCCCTTCGATGGCCGCAGTCTCTGAACGGACTCACGGCGCCAGCGAAGGCCACCCGCTCGGGCGGCCCGCTGGCAGCTGTCACGGGCAGCTTGACATGTTCCTTGTTCGTTCCTATATTCCTTTCCGGCTCCAGGCAGGAGGGTTGGGCGAGCTTCGCCGGGCGCCGGCACCGCGTTAACTTCCTTTATATGGGGTTGTTCTTCAGATTTCGAAAAATAAGGTAAGCAAGATTGACCTTTCCGATTGCGTCGACGCCAAGTTTCTGCCCGGAGGGCACCGTGACTACGCAGAATGCCATAGGGTTGAATTTCGAGTTTTGCAGGCTGACCCTCCCCACGGGCGACAGAAGGAGGATCCCGCTGGACATGGGCTCCATCGTGCGAATTCGATCCTGCGTAGGGGCAACCCCACGTAGTCGCCCTGCTGGGCAACGAACGCGCTGGCGTCATTTCTCCGCTGGGCATGGGGTCCATCGCTCGGATTCGCGATGCCCTGTAGGGGCGCGCTGCGCGCGCGCCTTCCTCGCCCAATACGTCATTGCCGAAGGGTTCACGCATGGACGGATCACGGGCGCGCGCAGCGCGGCCCCACGAGACCGATGATTGGCGCCTTCTCCGCTGGACATGGGCTCCATCGCTCGATTTCACAGCTGGAGACCATGCCGGAGCCCATCGGCGTTCATCTGCGGCAAGAACCTCTTCTCCGCTGGGCATGGGCTCCACCCGCCTTCGCGAAGCCCGCTTCCAGCCTTCGCAGCCGCTTCGGCGGAGTAGGCTCGGCGGGCGAAGGAAGGTCGCTCATTCTTTGATCCCGGCGCCGTCCAGCGGCCCCGCTCGGTAACCTTCTCTTAACCTCCCGTTTTGTTCCCGTGTTCAAAACACGAACATTTCGCTTGCAAACCGGAACAAAGCCTGTACAGTGTTCCCTCATTGCCACACCGGATTGTAGAGCCGCGTGGGTTGGACTAAGAGAAGGGAGAGCGCCATGTCGCAGGCTAATTTGCGTCTCGTCGATAGGGATATGATGGATCGCAGCAAGGCTCTGGATGCCGCCCTCGTGCAGATCGAGCGCGCCTTCGGCAAGGGTTCGATCATGCGCCTGGGCCAGCGCGAGAAGGCGGTGGACGCCGAGGTGGTGTCGACCGGCTCGCTCGGCCTCGATATCGCGCTCGGCATCGGTGGCCTGCCGCGCGGCCGCGTCGTCGAGATCTACGGGCCCGAAAGCTCGGGGAAAACCACGCTCGCCCTCCAGGTCATCGCCGAGGCGCAGAAGCCGGGCGGGGCCTGCGCCTTCATCGATGCCGAGCATGCGCTCGACCCGTCCTATGCGACCAAGCTCGGCGTCAATATCGACGAGTTGCTGATCTCCCAGCCCGACGCCGGCGAGCAGGCCCTCGAAATCGCCGATACCCTCGTGCGCTCCGGCGCCATCGACGTGCTGGTGGTGGATAGCGTGGCCGCCCTGGTGCCGCGCGCCGAGCTCGAGGGCGAGATGGGCGATTCCCACATGGGCCTGCAGGCCCGCCTCATGAGCCAGGCCCTGCGCAAGCTCACGGCCTCGATCTCGAAGTCGCGCTGCATGGTGATCTTCATCAACCAGATCCGCATGAAGATCGGCGTCATGTTCGGCAATCCCGAGACCACCACCGGCGGCAACGCCCTCAAGTTCTACGCCTCGGTCCGCCTCGACATCCGCCGCATCGGCTCGATCAAGGAGCGCGACGTCGTGGTCGGCAACCAGACCCGCGTGAAGGTGGTGAAGAACAAGATGGCGCCGCCCTTCCGCGTCGTCGAGTTCGACATCATGTACGGCGAGGGCATCTCCAAGAACGGCGAGCTGATCGACCTCGGCGTCGCCGCCGGCGTGGTCGAGAAGTCCGGCGCCTGGTTCTCCTACGGCAGCCAGCGCATCGGCCAGGGCCGCGAGAACGCCAAGACCTTCCTCAAGGAAAACCCGGCCATCGCCGCCGAGATCGAAAAAGCCATCCGCCAGAACGCCGGCATCGTCGCCGGCCACATGATGGATGGCTCCACCCCCGCCGAAGACACCGCCGGCGAATAGTCCTTCGCATCGTCTCCTCGATGCCACGGGGGCGGGTCGCAAGACCCGCCCCTACGTCGTTAAGCGAGGCGAAGGATTGGCACGCGGAGGCGCGGAGCCGCGGAGGGCAGCATGAGTGCTGGGAGAACCTTAGATACCATCACCGGCGAGATCGTGGATGCGGCCTACAAGCTGCATGTCGGTCTCGGGCCGGGCTTGCTGGAATCCGTCTATGAAGCGATCCTTGCCCGCGATTTGCAGCGTCGCGGCCTGCGCGTGGAGCGACAGCGGCTGATTTCGTTCGACTACGACGGTCTCCATTTCAATGACGCCTTCCGAGTCGACCTGATCGTCGATTCTCTGGTCGTGGTTGAGATCAAGTCGGTCGAGCGGCTGCCGCCCGTCCATTCCAAGCAGGTGCTGACTTATCTACGTCTCTTGAATCTGGAGGTTGGTCTGCTGATAAATTTTGGCGCGCCGACGTTGAAGGGCGGACTCCACCGGATCGTCAACGGACTGATACCCTCCGCGTCTCCGCGCCTCCGCGTGAATCAATCGGCCGTCCAGCATCGTTAGCGGCCGGGATTGGCCGTTCCTGGACACCCCCCCGCGCCCGCGATAGAACCTTCGCTATGCAGACCGCCAACGACATTCGCACGACGTTCCTCGACTATTTCGCCAAGAACGGCCACGAGGTCGTATCGTCCTCGCCTCTGGTGCCGCGCAACGACCCGACGCTGCTTTTCACCAACGCCGGCATGGTGCAGTTCAAGAACGTCTTCACCGGCATCGAGAAGCGCGACTACAAGCGCGCGGTCACCGCCCAAAAATGCGTGCGCGCCGGCGGCAAGCACAACGACC
>JBGPEQ010000205.1:0-7030 GCA_041482855.1 Dongiaceae bacterium
CGCGTATCCTGGAGACTCACGAGCACAACAAGTTCAACGTGCACACGCCGCTCGATCCCGCGCACTGGCAGGAGCTGGTGGATATCGTCAAGATGGTCGAGGCGCAGGGCAGCGAGCTGATCCTCGTCGTCCCGCCCGTCAGCAAGACCGTGGTCGATGCGCTCGCAGCGCACGGCGCGCCGATTCTCCTGGATCAGTTGAACGAGCGGCTCGCCGGCATCGGCCATCCCGTGTTTAGTTTTCACGACCCGACCGCCCTCGGATCGGGTGAATGCGAATTCATCGACGGCTTCCACGGCGGCCGCGTGACCTATCTGCGCATGCTCCAGGCGATCGTGCACTCCGGCAAAACCGGTCTCGGCGGTTACGTCGATAGCGGCGAGATCGACCGCCTGATCGCCGAGAACGCCGGGCATGCCATGCTCAAGGAGAACATCCGGCCGGGCGAGCCCGAGACCGATTTCCTCGATCTCGGCTGCAAGAAGTAGCGCCTATGCCCGTCGGTTTTGGTCAATAGACCCTTCAGTGTCATTCCCGCGAAAGCGGGAATCCAGGGCACCGCACCTTCAGTTGCCCTGGACCCCCGCTTTCGCGGGGGTGACAACCAAGGGACGGCTTTGCTGAGACAGTTAACGCACGCGGAACAGCGGCTGCAGGGGCGCGCAGCGCAGGTACTGCTTCATGGCCCCCTCCTCCACCGCTTCGCGCAGGATCGGGAACACCTCGTCGTAGACGCGCAGCAATCTGGCGACATCCTCGTCGCTGTGGGCATAAGTGACGTTGTGGGTGCCGAGGGAGAGGATGCCGCGCGCCTGCACCTCCTGCATGAAAAGGGTCTTGATCTCCCACTGCGAGCAACTCGGCGTGTCCGCGAACTGCAGGAACGTCCAACTGGGATGGCCGGAGGTGCGGGCGAAGCCGCCGATGCCATGCTTCGCGATGCGCTCGCGCACGCCGTCGAAAATCTTCTGGCCGGTGCGGCGCATCGTCTCCACCACCGGCTCGCGCTTCAGCTTGGTGAGGGCGGCGACCGCGGCGGCGAGCGAGAGGGCCTCGCCGCCCATGGTGAAGGAGAAGAACACCTCCTCCATCAGCGCCATGATGTCGGCGCGGCCGACCACGGCGGAGAGCGGATAGCCGTTGGCGATGCCCTTGCCGAGACAAGTGAGATCGGGCACCACGCCGAACAGCTCCTGGGCGCCGCCATTGGCGAAGCGGAACCCGGTGATGACCTCGTCGAAGACGAGCACGGCGCCGTTCTTGCGCGTCAGTTCGGCAACGCCGGCGAGGAAGCCGGGCGCCGGCTCGGCGACGTTCATGGGCTCCATGATGACGGCGGCGAACTCGCCGGGGTGTTCGCGAAACAGCCGGTCGAGAGACTCGATGCTGTTGTAGTCGAAGCGGTGCGTCAACGAGCGCGTCCCTTCGGGCACGCCCTTGTTGCGCGCCGTGCTGCCGATGTACCAGTCCTGCCAGCCGTGATAGCCGCAGACGGCGACGCGGTCGCGACTCGTGAAGGCGCGGGCGACGCGCACGGCGCCGGCGGTGGCGTCGGAGCCGTTCTTGCCGAAGCGCACGCGCTCGGCGCTCGGCACGATCTCGACGAGCAGCTCGGCGACTTGGATCTCGAGTTCGGAGGGCAGCGAGAAGATGACGCCGTTGTCGAGCTGCGCGCGCACGGCCGCGGTGACGTCGGGATCGTTGTAGCCGAGGGTGACGGCGCAGAGGCTGCTGATGAAATCGATATACTCGTTGCCGTCGGCGTCCCAGAGACGGCTGCCTTGCGCACGCGTCGCGTAGAACGGCGAGACCCCGTAGGGGAACTGGGTCTTGCTCTTCGAAAAGGTCTGGGTGCCCAGCGGAATCGTCTTCTCGGCGCGGGCCAGCAGCTCCTCGGAGCGGCGATAGCGTTCGGACATCAAGTCTTTCCTTTGCGGGCGGCGAGGACGGCGGCGTCGGCCGCCAGCGAGCGCTGATAGCCCTCGTTGGTGGGCGAATGACCCATCAGGGCGGCGATGTCGGGGCGGCGTTCGAGCAGGGCGAGGATGTCGGTCGTGGTGAAGGTCGGATTTTCCGGATAGAGCGCTTCGTAGATCGCGGTGATGAAGACGAAGTCCTCGGGATCGTCGACGACCCAGCGCTGGCTCGACAGATCCTGCGGCTGCATGAGGTCGCCGAACCGGTAGCGCTTCCCTTGGCCGCGGATGAAGGGCGTCACGTGCTCGCGCTCCGACGGCAGCGTGGCCTCGCGCCAAGCGGTCTCCAGGCAATGGAATTCCGTCACCTCCGCATCGAGACCGTCGGGGTAGCTGCGCTTCACGACGTTGCTGGTGTAGTCAAAGCCGCCGGCCAAGTGCATGTCGATGAGTTGATCGATGACCTGTGGGTCGGCGAGCGGGCAGTCGCCGGTGAGGCGCACCACGGCGCGCGGCGCGTAGCGGCGTGCCGCCTGGTAGAAGCGATCGAGCACATCCTCTAGCGAGCCGCGGAAGCAATCGACGGCCAGCGCTTGGCACAACGCGGCAATGGCGTCGTCGCTGGCGTCGGTGCTGGTCGCCACCACCAGCTCGTCCATGCGCTTCGCCCGGCGCAGGCGCTCGATCTGCCGCTCCAGCATCGGGCGGCCGAGGATCGGCTTCAGCACCTTGCCGGGCAGCCGGCGCGAGGAGGCGCGGGCCTGCAGGATTCCGAGGATCATGGCGCCGCCCTTCTAAAGGATTCCCGGCGATTAGCCAAACCCGCGCCATTTGCTCCGGGCGCTGGGTTTGCCTTAGTGTCGCCGCGCTGAACTTGGCTTCGCGGCGAATGACTCATCGTTAACCACCCTTGCGTGTCACCCCCGCGAAAGCGGGAATCCAGGGCAAGCGGCGGAGCGGTTGCCCTGGATTCCCGCTTTCGCGGGAATGACACGGAGTGGGTGATGGGTCGGAAGCAGCGAAGGTTGGTATGGCCTACGGCCACTTCCTGCATCCGGTGCATGTTCGATACAACTCTCCTCGCGCCCAGCGCCAAGTCGTCGATCCAGCTGCGGATCGAGGGCGGGGCGGTCCTGCGGCCGCTGCAGGAGCAGGATGTGAGCGACGGTTATGTCATCGGGCTCAACGATCCCAGGGTCTCGCAGACCCTGGTAGGCCCGCGCCGGCAGCGGCAGACGCTGGAATCGGTGCGCGCCTATGTCGGGCTGAACTGGCGCGACGATCGCAGCATCCTGTTCGGCGTCTACATCGATGGCGCGCTGCGCGGGACGGTGCGGCTCTACCATATCGACGACGCCGGCCATGCCGTGATGGGGATCGCGCTGTTCGACGCCAGCTATTGGGGCCGGGGCTGGGGCAGCCGCTGCATCCGCGGGGTCGCCGACTATGGAATCCGCGAGCTCGGCCTGCGCCGAATCGTCGCGGGCTCGTATGAGCGGAACATCGGGGGAATCCGCTCCTTCGCCAAGGCCGGATTCAAGCGCACGCCCGAGCGCGATTTCGCCGACGACTACGATCGCTGGATCACCTGCGCCTTCACCGACGCAGCGTAGACGCGCTCACTCCGGCTCGATCAGGGACCAGGCCAGCGGCGTGCCGCGCGGGATGGCGCGGCCGGCCCGGCGCCCGAGGACCTCGGGCAGATGCTTCGGCGGCAGGCCGTAACCCGGCCGGATCGAGCGGACGTTCTCCGCCGTGAGGCGGCCGCCGGCTGGGATGTCCTGGACGGCGTAGAGCGACCGGCGGAAGATCTTGCTGCCCTTCTCGCTGGCCTCCAGCTCGTAGCTGACCTTGCCGAGGGCGGTCCAGGCGGTGCGGCAGTTGGCGACGAGTTCGGCAAGCTCCTCCGGCTCCAGCGAGAACGCCGCATCCGGACCGCCATCGGCGCGGCGGAGCGTGAAATGCTTCTCGATCAGGTTGGCGCCGAGCGCGATGGCCGCCACCGACACGGCCGTGCCCGGCGTGTGGTCGGAGAGGCCGGCGACCACGGCGAAGGCTTCGGCGAGATGCGGGAGGGTGCGCAGATTGCTCTCCTCCGGCGGCGTCGGGTAGCCGCTGGTGCAGTGGAGCAGCGCGATCTCGCGACAGCCGGCGGCGCGGGCGGCGGCAACCGCCTCGCCGATTTCGCCGAGGTCGGCGATGCCCGTGGAGATGATGAGCGGCTTGCCGGTCCTGGCGGCGCGCTGGATCAGCGGGAGGTCGACGATCTCGAAGGAGGCGATCTTGTAGGCCGGCGCGCCCAGCTGCTCCAAGAAATCAATCGCCGTCGGATCAAAGGGGGAGCTGAAGATGGCGATGCCGAGCTCGCGGGCTCTGGCGAACAACTGGGGATGCCACTCCCAGGGCGTGTGCGCTTCCTGGTAGAGTTCGTACAGCGTGCGACCGTCCCACAGGCCGCCCGCGATGCGAAAGCCCGGGCCATCGTGATCGATGGTGATGGTGTCGGCGGTGTAGGTCTGCAGCTTGACGGCGTCGGCGCCGGCCTTCTTGGCGGCCTCGATCAGGGCGAAAGCGCGCTCGATGTCGCCATTGTGATTGCCCGACATCTCCGCGATGACGTAAGGCGGATGGCCCGGCCCGATGGGGCGGCCGGCGATGGTGATCTCTGGCATGGGCCGTTTTCGCTCGCTCCTGCTGCCGCCTAGAGATAAGCGGGCGATGCCGGATCGGCAACCGCGGGCTTAGAGCGCCAGCTCGCCCAGCGCCGCGCAGACGCGTTCTGCCCCGCGGCCATCGACCAGCTGCCGGCCGCGCCGGCTCAGCGCCTCGCGCCGGCCGGCGTCGGCGGCGAGCGCCGCCACGGCCGCGGGCAGATCACGCGCGACGGCGGCGGCTTCGACCACGGGATAACCGTCGCGCGCCATCGCCAAGGCGGCCTGGCGCTGGTTTTCGGCGATCACGATCGGAATGAACGGCGTGCCCATGCAGGCCATCTCCCACATCGTGCTGCCGCCGGCGCAGACGGCCAGATCGGCGGTCGCCATCAGGCGCGGCATGTCGTTGCCGGGATCGGGCAGGACGCGGCATTTCGGCAGCCGCGCCGCGTGGGCGGCGATGGCGTCGGCGTGCGGATTGCTGCCGCCGAGCACCACGACGATCTCGGTGTGGGCCGGGAGCGCCGGGCCGATACAGGCGATGACGCCGGCCGTGACGTTCAGCGGATCGGCGGCGCCGAGAGTGACGAGAAGCTGGCGCGCGGAAGCGGGAAACGTTCGCGGCGGACCCAGCGTGTCGCGGAACTCGCGCCGCAGCAGCGCGTACTCGGTGCCCAGCAGCAGGCGCGTGTGATCGGCGCGCTGCGCATACAACTCCGGCGAAGCGTGGCGGTTCTGGTTGATCACGATATCGTCGACGTAAGTACCGATCTCACCGTTGTCGTCGACCGCGGCGATCCTCAAACCGGCGTCGCGCAGCCGCTGATGGAACTCGACCGGGAATTGGTAGCCGTCCACGACGATGATCCGGGCGCCCAGGCTTTTCGCCGCGGCGATCGTCGCTTCGGCGTCGGCGCTGCCGCCGGCCTTCGCGTCGACGGCGATGCAGCCAAAGCCCTCATCGACCAGGCGCTGCTGCAGCGATGGCGCGAGCGTGGCCGTGCAGAAGACGGCGCGGCCGCCCGCCTCGCTCCAGGCCTGCGCCAGGGCGAGACAGCGCATGACGTGCCCGCCGCCGATGCCGGGGCCGCCGTCGGCTCGCAGAAGAATCAGGGTCGGGGCCGTCGTCATGGCCGGGGCGTCGCGGGCCACAGGGCGGGATTGACGAGACGCGGATCGTCGCCGGCCAAGGCGGCAAGGCCATCCGGCAGCGGCGTCGGGTCCGCTGCGGCCGCGAGGATCTGCCGCAACTCGGCGACGCCGGTCACGCCGACGATCACCCGATCGACGGCCGGCTGATCGAGGACGAAGCGCAGGCAGAGTGCCAGGCGCGACAAGCCCGCCCGCTCCGCCGCGACGCCGACGGCGCGCAGGCGATCGCGATGGGGCGCGAAATGGCCCGGCAGAGACGTCGGTTCGGCCAGCAGCGCGCCCTGCAGAAAGGCCGAGCGCGCGTGCACCTCGACATTGCGGCGCTTGAGCCTATCGAGCGTGCCGTCCCGCAGCAGTCGCTGGTCGAGCAGGTTGACCGGCACCTGCACCGCATCGAGCGGGAGCCGGTCGAGCGCCAGATCGATCTGGGCGCGATCGTAGGCGGAGACGCCGATCTTGGCCACTGTGCCGGCGCTCTTCAGCTCTTGGAGCAGAGCAATGAGACGCTCGCCGCCCGGCTTGCGCAGGTCGTCGGGCCGGTGCAGCAACAAGCCGTAGATCGATCGGCGCCGCAGCAGCACAAGCGAGTTCCTGAGGGCGGTTCGGCATTGCTCGATCTCCGCCTCGCCGATGCGCTCAGACGAGAGCGCCGGCAATTTCGACACGATGCGGATGTCGGTCCGAGATTCCAGCGCATTTCCCAGCACTCTCTCGCTGTCGCCATAGGCGGCGGCGGTATCGAACAGATCGATGCCGGCACCCAGCGCGGCCTCGAGGATCGCTACGACTTCGTCAGCCGGCACCTGGCCGCGCTCGTTCGTGACCCCGTAAGCGAGACCGAATTGGACTGTTCCGAGCCCGAGTTTGCCGATGAATGCAGCGCCGGTCACGACGTTAAGAGCGAGCCATAGGATACGGAAGGGACTGCACAATAGACGGTTGCCGGGCCGAGAGGTAGGCACTCGCGGCCGCCGCCCGGCTTGACCCGGCGGCGGCATCCCCCTAGAACCTGCCTCGTTCTCGCCGCGTGCCCCGACCGCGCGTCGATTCCCGATTGCCGGGAGACCGGGCCGCGCCAGCAGCGGCCGCTACGACAGTTCCGAATGGTGCAAGCGAAAACCCCGCAGACCCGACATCCCGGCGTCCTCCGAATCTTCTTCACCACCTCGCCGGCGCGCGCGGCCATCGTGCTTCTTTGCCTAGTGCTGGCGGGCTTCGCGGAGATGATCGGCTACGCCACCCTGCTTCCGGCCTTGACGATCGCCGTGGGAGACACCGGCAGCGGACAGCCGTCCTGGCTGCAGGAAA
>JBGPEQ010000206.1:0-7017 GCA_041482855.1 Dongiaceae bacterium
CCCGACCTCGCGCTTGGTGGCCAATCGCTGCAGAACCGTCCTGCGTCCTTCGACAAGCTCAGGATGAGGGGAAATCTTGGTGTCACAAAGAAAATGCCCTCATCCTGAGCTTGTCGAAGGCGCCGGGCGTTGATCCCAGCCTTGTGCAAAAAGCAGCTAGCCGCTTTTAGAAGATCCCTTCCAACACGCCCTTCTTGCGGCGCGTGATGATCGGCGTCTCGCCTTCGGTGACGGGCTTGCCGAGCGCCTGGTTCTCCTGCAGCCGCTTGCTCTCGGCCACCGGGTCGACGACGGTGCCGTAGGGTGCCGCCGTGCGCCAGAACACCAGCCGCGAGATCAGGGTCTGGTCGCGCTCGATCTGGGCCGCGGTCTCCGTGTCGATCTGGGCGCGGATGCCCGGATCGATGCCGGCGGCGCCGGCATTCTGCAGCAGCGCCACCTCGCCGGCCGACTGCGCCGCCTCGTTCGAGGCACCGGACGCGGCGCTGAGCGCCGGCGCCGTTCCGCCATTGTTGGCGTAGAGTGCGGTTTGCGCCTGCTCGGCCGCCGTGCCCTCCTGCGGGCGCGGAGCGCCCGGCTCGGGCGGCTGCAGGTTAAAGTCCGGCGGCAAGGTCAGCGGCGGGTGCGACACCGTCAGAAACTCGTCCGGCGAATGCTTGGTCATACCCAGGGCCTGCCGGACGCCACCGCCGCACCCGCTGAGCGCGAACGCCGCACCGACCGCCACGACACTCATCCACCCCTTGGACCGCATGACACCCTCCTGATTCGGGGCCTAGTTCGGGGCCTTCTTAGCGTTCTCCGCCCGGCCGAACAACCCATCGATCAGCAGCATGGCGACACCCACCGTGATCGCCGAGTCCGCCAGGTTGAAGGCGGCGAAATGATACCCGTTCCAATAGAAGTCGAGAAAGTCAAAAACGAAGTGCAGCCGGAGCCGGTCGACCACGTTCCCGACGGCCCCCCCGACGATCAGCCCGAGGGCGAAGACCGGCCAGGCGCGTCTCAGACGGCGCATCCAGACCAGCAATCCCCCGACGATCGCCAAGGCGACGGCGGAGAGCATCCACTGCCCGATCAGCGAATCCGCCCGGAACATGCTGAAGCTGACGCCGGTATTGCGGGCATAGACGAGGTTGAAGAACGGCGTCACCGCGATATTGCGCGGCGGGTCCATGACCACGACCCGAACCCACCACGTGCTCAGCTGATCCAGCACCAGCACGACGGCGGCGACGGAAAGTCCGAGGCGGAGCATGGGCTAGCGGTTCTCTCGGCTGGCGGGCCAGGACTGCGCGCTCATGGGTCGCACGCTGCCGAGTGTTGTAGGGGCGAGCGGCGCTCGCCCTCTTTGCCGCCACCGCGATCGCCGGAGTCCTGCACCAACCGTGGGCGAGCGCCGCTCGCCCCTACGGCGGACAGGCCGAGACCGCAAAGTTGCGGCAACAGCCAACCCCCTACTCCGCCGCCGCCCGCGCGCCGACGGCGTCGGCGCAGCGGCCGCAGATGCCGGGATTGTCGGCCTGGCCGCCGACGTCCGGCAGCACGCGCCAGCAGCGTTCGCACTTCTCGCCGCTCGCGAGATCGACGACGACGCCGACCTCGGGTACGTCGGGCAGGGTGAAGGCGCCCGCGGGCGGCGCGCCGCTCTGAAGCGTGGCCGCCGAGGTGATCGCGATCTCCGCCAGATCGATGCCCTTGAAAGCCTCGATATAGGCGCCGTTGGCATAGACCGTGGGATGGGCCTGCAGGGAGGCGCCGATGCGCTTGCCGGCCCGCTCCAATTCCAGGGCCCCTGTGACGACCCGTCGCAGGTCGCGGATCTTGTTCCACTTGGCGGCCAGCGCCTCGTCGCGCCAGCTCTGGGGCAACTCCGGGAATACGCGCAGATGGACGCTGTCGGGCCAGGTGTCGTTCTCGCTGCGTCCCTGGCGGAACTGCCAGGCCTCCTCGGCGGTGAAGCAGAGGATCGGCGCCAGCCAAGCGGTCAGGCAGCTGAACAGCTGATCGAGCACGGTGCGGGCGGCGCGCCGGCGCAGATCGTCCGGGCGGTCGCAATAGAGCGAGTCCTTGCGGATATCGAAATAGAAGGCCGAGAGATCGACGGCGCAGAAGTTGTGCACCACCGTGAACAGGGCGCCGAAATCGAAGTCGTCGACGCAACGCCGCACGGTCTCGTCGAGTTCGGCTAAGCGATGGAGCATCCAGCGCTCCAACTCCGGCATCTGTGTGCGATGGATATTCTCCTTCGCGTCGAAGCCGTCGAGCGCGCCCAGCAGATAGCGCAGCGTGTTGCGCAGGCGGCGGTAGCTTTCGGCATGTCCCTTCAGGATGCCCGGCCCGATATGCTGGTCCTCGACATAGTTCGAGGCCACGACCCACAGCCGCAGGATATCGGCGCCGTGCTGCTTCATCACGTCCTGCGGCTCGACGCTGTTGCCGAGCGACTTCGACATCTTCTTGCCCTGCTCGTCGAGCGTGAAGCCGTGGGTAAGCACGGCCTCGTAGGGCGCGCGGCCGCGGGTGCCGCAAGACTCCAGGAGCGAGGAATGGAACCAGCCGCGATGCTGGTCCGAGCCCTCCAGATAGAGGTCCGCCGGCCAAGCCAGGTCCGTGTCCTGGCGCGGCTCCAGCACATAGCTGTGGCTGGCGCCGCTCTCGAACCAGACCTCGATGATGTCCTTCACCTGCTCGAAGTCGTCGGGATTGTAGTCGTTGCCGAGGAAGCGCGACGGCGGGCTGTTGTACCAGGCGTCGGCGCCTTCCTTCTCGAACACGGCGGCGATGCGATCGATGACCGCCTGATTGCGCAGCGGTTCGCCGGTCGCCTTGTTGACGAACACGGCGATCGGCACGCCCCAGGCGCGCTGGCGCGAGACGCACCAGTCCGGCCGCTGCTCGATCATGGCATAAAGCCGGTTGCGCCCCTGCGGCGGCACGAAGCGGGTGGCGTCGATGGCGGCGAGCGCCTTCTTGCGCAGGTCGTTCTTCGCCATGGAGATGAACCACTGCGCCGTGTTGCGGAAGATGAGCGGCGCCTTGGAGCGCCAGGAATGGGGATAGCTGTGAGTGAGCCTGCCCTGGGCCAGCAGCGCCCCCGCCTCCTTCAGCGCTGCGATCACGGCCGGATCGGCGTCGCCTTTCTTGCCGTCGGGCCGCAGCACGCGCTTGCCCGCGAACAGCGGCACATGCGGATAGAACGAGCCGTCCTCGCCCACGGTCTGCGGCACCTCGATGCCGTTGGCCATGCCGAGTTCCCAGTCGTCGGCGCCGTGGCCCGGCGCGATGTGGACGAAGCCCGTGCCCTGGTCGGTGGTGACGAAATGGCCCGCGAACAGCGGCACCTCGAAGTCATAGCCCTTGCCGCGCAACGGATGGGCAGTGACCGTGCCTGCCAGCGCCGCGCCCTTGCCGGACCACGCGACCTCGCTGCCGCCGATCCCCAGGTCCTTCTCGAACGGCGCCCGCAGCTCCACCGCCACCAGCAGCTTGTCGCCAACGCGCGCGGCGGCACCTTCCGCCACTGACGTCACCGCCAGCAGCAGGTAGTCCACCTCCTCGCCGAACGCCATGGCGCGGTTGCCGGGGATGGTCCAGGGCGTGGTCGTCCAGATCACCGCGGACGCGCCGGCCAGTTCCTTCAGCGGCGAGCGCAGGACGGGAAAACGCACATAGATCGTGTTGGAGACATGGTCGTGATATTCGACCTCGGCCTCGGCGAGCGCCGTCTTCTCGACGATCGACCACAGCACCGGCTTGGCGCCCTTGTAGAGGCCGCCATTCATCAGGAACTTGCCGATCTCCCGCAGGATCTGCGCCTCGGCGTCGTAGGACATCGTCGTGTACGGATTGTCCCAGTCGCCCTCGACGCCCAGGCGCTTGAATTCCTTGCGCTGCTCGTCGACCCAATGCTCCGCGAATTCCCGGCACTCCCTGCGGAACTCGATGATCGGCACGGCGTCCTTGTCCTTGCCGGCGGCGCGGTATTTCTCCTCGATCTTCCATTCGATCGGCAGGCCGTGGCAGTCCCAGCCCGGCACGTAGTTGGCGTCCTTGCCCAGCATCTGCTGGGAGCGGTTCACCACGTCCTTCAGGATCTTGTTGAGGGCATGGCCGATATGGATGGCGCCATTGGCGTAGGGTGGGCCGTCATGGAGGACGAACTTCGGCCGCCCCTTCGATTCCGCGCGCAGCCGTTGGAACAGCTTCATCTCCTGCCAGCGCGCCAGGATCTTGGGCTCGCGCTCCGGCAGGTTGGCCCGCATCGGGAAGTCGGTCTTCGGCAGGAAGACGGTCGCTTTGTAATCCACGCTCATGTCGTCCGACGATCTCAGCTCCGCGACGGCCGCCGCGGGCCGAGCGCGCGTTCATAGAAGCTCTGCGGATTGTCGCCTGTCCGCGCCGGCGCCGCCAGCCGCGAGACCGCGCCGGGTTCCGGTCCGGCGTAGGCCGCGAGCAGTCGCCGCGCCTCGCCGCAATCCCGGGCGATTTGTGCCTTCAATTCATCGAGTCCGTCAAACTTCTTCTCCGGTCGCAGATAATCGATCAGGGCGACGCGGAGATGGCGGCCATAGAGATCGCCGCTCCAATCGAAGAGATAGACCTCGAAGACAAGGTGGGTGCCGCCGACGGTGGGGCGATAGCCGAAGCTGGCGACCCCGTCATGCCAGGCGGTCCCGCGGCCCTCGTCGATGCCGGCCTTGACCGCGTAGATGCCGAGCGCCGGTTGCAGATATTCGCCGAGCATGAGATTGGCCGTGGGGTAGCCGAGGTCGCGTCCGAGCTTCTCGCCGTGCTCGACCCGGCCCTCGATCTCCCAGGGACGTCCCAGCAGCAGGGCGGCCTGCTGCGGGCGGGCTGCCTGCAGGTTCTCGCGCACGCGGGTCGAGGAAAAGACCTCGCCCTCCCCGCCGCCGACGGGCGGGAGGGCGGTGACGCCGAAGCCATGGAGGCGTCCGAGATCGGCCAGCAGGGCGGCGGTGCCGCGGCGGCCCTGGCCGAAGACGAAGTCGTAGCCGACGACCACGTGGGCAACCTCGAGGCCCTCGCTCAGCACCTCCACCACGAAGGCCTCGGCGCTCTTCTGCGCCAGCTCGGCGTTGAAGTGCAGCACGAACAGGTGGTCGACGCCCATGGCCTCGAACTGGCGGGCCTTGATCCGCAGCGGGGTCAGGCGGAAGGGCGGCTGGTCCGGGCGAAAGAACTCGCGCGGATGGGGCTCGAATGTCAGGACCGCGTGGGTGGTGGCGAAGTCGCGCGCCTTTTCGGCGGCGGCGGCGATCACCGCCTGGTGGCCGCGATGGATGCCGTCGAAATTGCCGAGCGCGACCACGGCGCCGCGCGCCTCGACCGGCACTTCCGTGTAGTGGCGAAACAGTCGCATTGTCTGTCTCTAGCCCATCGATCCCGCGGTGTCATTCGCGGGAACGCGTTCGTTAAGATATGGAGCAGACGGCCGATGCCCCTGTTGCACGAATATCGTGCGTCCTTCGAGACGCGCCCTCTGGGCGCTCCTCAGGATGAGGTCGATTTCAGATGGCATGAAGATAGCTCCTCATCCTGAGGAGGCCGCAAAGCGGCCGTCTCGAAGGACGCAGGATCTCGATCCCGCGCCGCCTGAGGCTCCTGGAGGGCCGCTCTCTGACGCGAGGATCCGTGGCGCCGGAGAGTCGCCTACTCGGCGGCCTGGGGAATCCCCGGGCGGCGCGGCACCAGCAGCTGGGCCTCGCCGTCGATCACCTGGGTCTCGCCGACATGGCAGACGGTGGCGACGGTAATTCGGCCGCGCTCCTGGTCGACGGCGGTGACGGTCACGCGCGCCTTCACGGTGTCGCCGATGCGCACCGGCGCTTTGAACTTCAGGTTCTGGCTGATGTAGATGCAGCCCGGGCCCGGCAGCTTGGTGCCGAGGACGGTCGAGATGAAGCTCGCCGTCAACATGCCGTGGGCGATGCGGCCCTTGAACATCGTGGTCTCGGCGAACTCCTGGTCGAGATGGACCGGGTTGGCGTCGCCGGAGATGCCGCTGAAGAGGACGATGTCGGCCTCGGTCACGGTCCGCGTAAAGACCGCGGTCATGCCGACGGACATGTCCTCGAGATAGTAGCCGTGCACATCGCTCATCAAACTGGTAACCCCCGACCGGTGTCATCGTTCCGCAGTGCAGTATTCTGTTGCGCCGCAAAAATGGCAACAGAAAACCCACCGCTTGCAATAGCTTCCCCGATTTTGCACAGCAGAAATGACAGGAAGCTTAAGGGACAGACCGGGAACCAAGGTTGCACTGCACCGATCTCGCGATCGCGACGCTGAGGGCCGATTGCGCGCCTCTGCCACGCCGAATCCGCGCTCTCAGGGGGCTCTGACCTGCCGAAAGTGCGCAAGGTCATGTCCTTGAAAAACAAGGACGATTTTTTAATGCATGGGGTTGTTTTGCAGAATCGTGTTTTCCGGCTCCGTTCGCCCAATGTTTCACGTGAAACATCGCCGCCCGTTCGCCCGATGTTTCACGTGAAACCGTTTTCTCCAGAAGACGCTCAAATCGGCGGCCGCGGATCGAGCGGAACCAGCCTGGCAATATCGAGGATCTCCTCCAGCGCTGCGGCGGCGCCCAGCAGTTCGGCCTCGCCACGCGGGCGGCCGACCATCTGCAGGCCGACCGGCCGGCCGTCGCGGGTGAAGCCGCAGGGCAGGCTGAGGGCCGGGCAAGAGGTCAGGGTGATCGCGTAGGTGATCCGGATCCATTCGACATAGTTGTCGAAGGTCACGCCGTTCAGCTCCTTCAGCCAGCGGGTCTTGACGTCGAACGGCGGCACGCAGGCGGCCGGGCAGAGCAGCAGGTCGTAGCTGCGGAAGAACTCGACCACCCCATGATACAGCGCGCCGCGCGCCAGCTCGGCCCGCGCGATGTCGGTCGCCGTCAGCGCCAGGCCGCGCTCGATGTTCCAGATGACGTCGGGCTTGAGCTTGTCGCGCTGGGTCTCGTAGTGCTCGCGATGGCCGGCGACGAAGCCGAGC
>JBGPEQ010000207.1:0-7010 GCA_041482855.1 Dongiaceae bacterium
CATGCTCGGCATAGTAGATCTGCGCGCCGAGTGAGATCGGCAGGAACTGGCCAGCGGTGTGCTCGTAGGAATGGGAAAGCGGCAGGAAGGAGAGAAACACCTCATCGCCGAGTCCGAAATCGCGCAGCAGGTGATAGCAGCCCATGTGGTTGCAGAGGATGGTGCCGTGGGTGAGGTCGACGCCACGGGGCACGCCGCCGGTGCCGGAGGTGTAGATGATGCAGCAGGGATCGCCGCGCTGCAGGCGCTCGACGCGCTCGCGCACCTCGCTTTCCGACCGCTTGGCGCCCTGGGCCAGGAGCTGGCCCCAGCCGAAGACGCGCACCGGCGGCTCCTGCGCGAGGTCGAGCGGCTCCATGCTGATGATGAAGCCCAGCTCCGGGCTTTCGAGCGCCGCCGGCAGAACACGCCGGGCCATCGCCTTGCCTGAGATGATCGCACCTCTGGCCCCGCTGTTGGTGAGCACATGGACGTGGTCGGCGGGCGTGTTCGTGGTGAAGGCCGGCACGGTGATGCCGCCCGCCGCCATGATGGCGTGATCGGCGATCAGCCATTCCGGCCGGTTCTCCGCCACCAGCGCGACGCGGTCGCCGGGGCCGATGCCGAGGTCGATGAGGCCGCGCGCCAGCAGGCTGGTCCGCTGGCCGGCCTCGCCATAGCTGAGCGGCCGGAACACGCCGTCCTGCTTGCGCCACAGGAACGGCTTGTCGGCGAGACGCGCGCTCTGCTGGAAGAACATCTCCGGCAGGCTGTGCAGGGTTTGGTAATCCATGGCGGGTTGAGAGCGGGTGCGCGGCTGCTGTTGCGGCGTCAGCTATAGCGCGTCGCGTGCGCGCGGAACATGGCTGTTCAGCGCGGCGGCCGGTTGCTAGGGTCGTCGCCAATCAAGAACGAACACGGGGGAGGACATGATAGAGCGCTATCTGGCGGGCCGCGCCGCCATGGTGACGGGCGGTGCGTCGGGCCAGGGCCGCGCCATCGCGCTGGCGCTGGCCGAGCACGGCGCCGACGTGGCGATCGGCTCCTATCTGGCGACCCATGGGCCGGCGGCCGCGGAGGAGGATACCTATCTGCCGCCGCGGGGCGATCTGGACACGGTCTGCCACGAGATCATGGCGCGCGGCGCCGGCGCCGTCGGCTGCGATCTCGACGTCCGCCGGACGGATTCGGTCGAGGCCTTCCATGAAGCAGCCGTCAACGCCTTCGGCAAGGTCGACATCCTCGTCAATGCCGCTGGCGTCGCCGCCGAGCAGCCGATCTGCGGCCATACCGAAGCGCTCTGGCTCGACGTCATCGACACCAACCTGAGCGGCTACTTCCGCACCACGCGGGCCTGCTTGCCCGGCATGATCGAGCGCCAGTGGGGGCGTATCGTCAACATCGCGTCGACCGCGGCGTCGGTCGGCGCCAAGGACAACCCGGCTTACTGCGCCTCCAAGTCCGGCATTCTCGGCCTGACCCGCTGCGTGGCGCTCGAAGGCGCGCCGCACGGCGTCACCTGCAACGCCATCAGCCCGGGCTTCGTCAACACGAAGATGCTGCGCGCGTCGGTGAAACGCTGGCTGGCGGCCGAAGGCAACAAGCGCAGCGAGGAGGAATACATCGCTGGCATCGCCGCCAGCTATCCGCGCAAGAGCATCATCGAGCCCGAGGAGATCGGCGCCGTCGCCGCCTTCCTCTGTCGCGACGAATCCTCCGGCATCAACGCCCAGGACATCACGGTGTCCACAGGCGCGTTGTGGTGAGCGGAGCGCGGGACAGCATCATGTCCAATGTCAGATTCGACTTCCGCGACAGGGCCGTGCTCGTCACCGGCGGCACGCGCGGCATCGGCGCGGCCACGGTGCGCGCCTTCCTCGCCGCCGGTGCTCGCGTCGCCGTCAACGGCCACACCGGCGATTCGACGCGGCGCGCCGTCGATCAGCTTGGCGCCAGCGCAAAGGTCGTCGCCGCGCCCGGCGACATCGGCACGGTCGCCGGCTGCCGCGCCGCGGTGGGCGCGGCGCTCGCCGCCTTCGGCGGGCTCGACGTGCTCGTGAACAACGCCGGCGTCTTCCGTGAGGTGCTGATGGAAGACAGCGACGAGGCCTTCTGGGACCAGACCATCAACATCAACCTGAAGGGCACCTTCTTCGCCGCGCAGGCCGCGCTGCCGTCGCTCCGCCAGCGCCGCGGCAACATCGTCAACGTCGCCTCGGAGTCCGGCATCATGGGTAACCCGCGCTGCACCGTGTACTGCGCGTCCAAGGGCGGCGTGGTCAATTTGACGCGCTCGATGGCCATCGAGCTGGCGCCGGACGTCCGCGTCAACGCCGTCTGCCCCGGCCCGATCGAGACCGACATGACCCGCACCGGCGCGCCGGCCGGCGCTGACTTCGAAAAATATCGTGAGGCGCTGACGCAGTATCCTTATCTGAAGCGCATCGGCACGGCGGAGGAGGTGGCCGAAGCAATCCTGTATCTGGCATCTGATGCGGCCGCGTTTGTCACCGGCGCAATGCTGTCGATCGATGGCGGCAGCACGGTCGGGCGCTGACGCCTATTGCCTCGGCGGCGCCGTCGTGCCGCGTTGGATCAAGGTCGGCGCCAGCACGATGTCGGCCGGGCCGTTGGCGGTCTTGTCGATGCGGGCGAGCAGCGCCTCGGCGGTGCGCGCGCCCAGCTCGCGGCTGTGCGGATTGAGGGTCGTGAGATCGATCCAGGGCAGGGCAGAGACGAAGATGTCGTCGAAGCCGGTGACGGACATGTCGCGCGGCACCGTCAGGTCGCGCTCGCGCAAGACGGCCATCGCGCCGATGGCCATGAAGTCGTTGGCGGAGACGATCGCGCTCGGCGGCTGGTCGAGAGCGAGGAACTGGGCGCAGGCGCGCCGGCCGGCATCGATCGAGTAGTCGCCGGGCGCGATCAGCTGTTCGTCGAACAGGGCGAAGCGCCGGCGCATCTCGTCGAGATAGCCGCTGAGCCGGTCCTCGGCGGCGCTCGAATCCCGCGGTCCCCTAATGAACGCGATCCGGGCGTGGCCGAGTTCGGCCAGGTGCTGCACCGCCGTGGCCGTGCCGCGGCGATTGTCGATGCCGATATAGTCGGTCGCAAGCGTGCGGTGGCGGCGGTTCAGCATGACGAAGGGCATGCCGCGCTCGCGCAGCACCATCACCTCCGGGCTGTCGGCGGCGGTCGAGGCAAGGATGAGCCCGTCGAGGCGCTTGTCGACGAGATGGTGCAGATAGGCGGCCTCCTTCGCCTTGTCGTAGTCGGTATTGCACAGCATGAGGTTGTAGTGGCGCGCCCACAGCACGTCTTCCATGCCGCGCACCAGATCGGGAAAGAAGGGGTTGGTGATGTCTGCCAGCAGCACGCCGACGGTCCAGGTGCGCTGCAGCCGCAGGCCGCGCGCCAGCGATGAGGCGCGGTAGCCGAGCCGCGCTGCGGCGGCAATCACCTGGTCGCGCGTCCTGGCCCGCACATAGCCCTTGCCGGTGAGCGCGTTCGACACCGTCGACGGCGCCACGCCGCAGGCCTGCGCGACATCCTTGATCGTGACCGGGGGTTGCCGAAGGTTCGTCATGCCAGCTCATTCCAGACGGCCGGACGATATCACAAAAATCGATTTCCGAAATCGTTTTTCCCTGCTATGTTGTCGGCCTTAAATATCGAGGCGAACAACGCCAGCCGCGGCACGCTTCAGCGTCGTCGTGAGCACAACAGGGGAGGAGACGCGATGATTGACAGCGATATCTTTACGCAGCTGCGCCAGGGTGGCCGGGGCCGCCGCGAGGTCATCAAGATGCTCGGCTCGCTCGGCTTGGCAGCGGCCAGCCTGCCGCTGGTCGGGCGCCGCGCGCGGGCCGACGAGGATCTCCTCGTCTTCGACTGGAGCGGCTACGAGATTCCGGAGCTGCACAAGCCCTACATCGCCAAATACGGGAAGTCGCCGACAGTCACCATCTTCGCCGACGACGAGGAGGCCTACGTCAAGATCAAGGCCGGCTTCCGCTGCGACCTCGTCCATCCCACCAGCTATGCCATCGGCCGCTATCGCGACCAGGGCATGCTGAAGCCGATCGACGTGACGCGGCTGTCGAACTGGCCCGACGTGATGCCCGAGGTCGCCAACGTCCACGGCTTCACGACCGGGGACCAGCGCTGGCTCGTGCCCGCGGGCTGGGGCTACAACTCGGTCATCTATCGCACCGACCTCGTCAAGCCCAAGGAAGATTCCTGGAACCTGCTGTGGGACGAGCGGTATGCCGGGCACATCTCCAACGCCGTTGAGATGGATGGCTCCGTCATTCCGGCGGCGATGGTGCTGGGCATCCCCGATCCCTACAACATGAACGACGACCAACTGGCGCAGGTGAAGGCCTACCTGGAGAAGCAGCGCGGACTGCTGCGCTTCTACTGGACCGACCCCGCCGAACTCGAGCAGGCGATCGCGTCAGGCGAAGTTGTCGCCGCTTATGCCTGGGCCGCCTCGGCATCGACCCTGAAGTCGAAGGGCGTTCCGATCACCTACATGACACCGAAGGAAGGCGTCGTGGTCTGGATCGACGGTTTCATCATGATGAAGGACGCACCGGGCAAAGAACAAAACGCTTATGACTATGTCGACGCCTGGCTGTCGCCGGAAACCGGCGAATACATGATCAACACCTACGGCTACGCCCATTCCAACCGCAAGGCGTTCGATCTCGTGAAGCCGGAGCGGCTGAAGGAGATCGGCATCACCTCGCCGCAGGACCTGCTCGCCCGCGGCATCTTCCTGCGCGAGATGGACCCGGCGCTGCGCCAGAAGTACGTTCAGATGTACGAGAACGTGCGAGCCGGCCTGTAGAACCGGCACCGCGAGGGAGGATGAACGACCGGCAGGGGGCGGCGCCGCTGGCGCGCCGCAACGCAACTGTTGCGCAGGCAATGGCGGCGGCGCTCAAGCGCCACGGCGTCGAGCTTGTCTTCGGGCAGTCGATCCCGTCACAGCTGCATCTGGCGGCGCCCGATTGCGGCATCCGGCAGATTACCTATCGCACCGAAAACGCCGGCGCCATCATGGCCGACGCCTTCGCCCGCGTGTCGCACCAGGTGGCGGTGGTGACGGCGCAGAACGGGCCGGCCGCGACCCTGCTCGTGCCCGGCCTGGCGGAGGCGTTGACTGCCTCGATCCCGCTGGTGGCGATCGTACAGGACGTGGCGCGCGGCAACTTCGACCGCAACGCGTTCCAGGAGCTGGACCATCTGAAGCTGTTTGCCGGCTGCGCGAAGTGGGTGCGCCGCATCCATACCGCCGACCGCGTCGAGGACTATGTCGACATGGCCTTCGTGGCCGCCGCCGGTGGCCGCCCGGGACCGGCGGTGCTGCTGGTTCCGTTCGATCTGTTCGGCGAGTCCGCGGCACAAGCGCCGATGCGGACGGCAGCGCTCGGCCGCTACCCGCTCGACCGCGTGGTCGCCGATCCCGTCCAGGTGGCCGCCGCCGCCGAGCTGCTGGCGCGGGCCGAGCGGCCGCTGCTGGTGGCAGGCGGCGGCGTCCATCTCTCGGATGCGGTGGCGGAGCTGGTGCGGCTGCAGGAAATCGGCGCGCTGCCGGTGGCGACCACGGCCATGGGCAAGGGAGCGGTCGACGAATCGCATCCACTGTCGGTCGGCGTCATCGGCTATTTCATGGGCACGGGCGGCATGGCGAAGTTCCAGCGCTCGCTCGTCGCCGACGCCGACGCGATCCTGTTCGTGGGCACGCGCACGAACCAGAACGGAACCGATTCCTGGACCCTGTTCCCGCGCGGCGCCCAGTACATCCACCTGGATATCGACGGCCAGGAGGTCGGTCGCAACTACGAGGCGCTGCGGCTGGTGGGCGACGCCAAGCTGACCCTGGCGGCCTTGACTCAGGAGCTGCAGCGCCGCGATCTCTCGCGCCGACAGGCCGCGCGCGGCGCGCTGGCGGAACGGATCGCCGATGGCCGCCGCAAACACCAGGCGGAAGCGAAGGCGTTGCTCACGGCGAGTGGACAGCCGGCGCGGCCCGAGCGGCTGATGGCTGAATTGTCGCGCCGGCTTGGCGACGACACGATCGTGGTTGCCGACGCCAGCTACGCCTCGATCTGGATCGCGAACTATCTTCCGGCGCGCAAGGCCGGCATGCGCTTCCTGACGCCGCGCGGGCTTGCGGGGCTCGGCTGGGGCCTGCCGATGGCGCTCGGCGCCAAGCTGGCGCGGCCGGACAGCCCGGTGCTCTGCGTCGTCGGCGACGGCGGCTTCGCCCACGTCTGGTCCGAGCTGGAGACGGCGCGCCGAAATCGCCTGAAGATCGTGGTGACCGTGCTCAACAACCAGGTCCTTGCCTACCAGAAGCATGCGGAGGACGTGTTGTTCGGCGCCCACACCTCCGCGATCTATTTCGAGCCGGTCGATCATGCGGCGATCGCGCGCGCCTGCGGCCTGAACGGCGTGCGCGTCGAGGATCCGGCGGAGTACGGGCCGGCGCTCGACCGCGCGCTCGCCGCCGATCAAACGACGGTGATCGACGTCATCACCGATCCCGCGGCCTATCCGCCGGTCACCTCGTTCGAGGGCCGGCTGTAGCCCGCGATCGACAAAGATTCACCGCAGAGACGCAGAGGCGCAGAGAAAAGAGGAAACGTGGATGAATGCAGATGATTTTCTTGGCGCGCCTCAGGCGCGCTGGAAATCTTCATCGGCGTCCCTCCGCGTTCACGTGCGATGCAACCTCATCTGTGAATCCTCTGCGCCTCTGCGCCTCTGCGGTTAACTTCCTTTTTCTGCTTCCGAGGCCGTCTCATGATCTATGCCGAATACATCGAACGCGATCGCTTCATGCCGCTGGAGATCTTCCGCCATCTCGGCGACCAGTCGGCCTGGACCGATCCGGAGGATGCGCTCGTCGGCTCGTTCGGGCGCACCATGCGCCTTGGCCGCCTGCCCGCCTACATGGCGTTCTGGAAATGCAAGGGCATGAAGCGGCTGGACGAATGGGAGGCGCATTTCAACAGCCCGGC
>JBGPEQ010000208.1:0-6999 GCA_041482855.1 Dongiaceae bacterium
ATCGACGTCATCGCGCGCGCGACCCTGCCGGACGACCTGGCCAAGACCGACGAGCTGGACAACACGGGCACGGCGGCGGAAGAGACGCCGGTCGGCGAGATCGGGCACTACAATTTCCAGGTCGGGCCGATCACCCGGCACATGATGGCGGACTACGAGGCGCTGGTGAGGGCGCCGGCCTGACGGCAATCACCGGTCCGCTCCGATTGTCATTCCGGCTTTGGAGCGTGCTAGGAAATCCCCGAAGGCGCTGGATCAGCATCGCGCGTCCTTCGAGACGGCCGCTACGCGGCCTCCTCAGGATGAGGAATTTTCTTAGTGCCATCAACGATCCACCTCATCCTGAGGAGCGCCCGAAGGGCGCGTCTCGAAGGACGCAGGATTGCCGTGCAGCTGTCTTGAGTGCGATTTAGTCCGCTTCGGCGGCCTTCATCTTCCGGCGCAGGCGGGCGCCGTAGAGGATGGCGCCGCCGGTGATCAGAAACACCAGTCCGGCGAACATGTAGCGGTAGCGCTCGACCTTGCGGGCATAGTCCTCCTGTGCGGAGAACTGCGTGCGCTGGATCTCATGGAAGATGCGGTTGAATTCGCTGAACACGGCGGTCAGCTCGAACAGCCGCTGATCCATCGCCACCATCGCCATCCGGGCGTCGTCGGTGCGGCCGGCGGCGACGGACTCGAACACCTTGTCCGAGGTCTTGACCAGCATCTCCCGCTCGTTCTCGAGCATGGCGAAGGCGTCGACCATCTGGTCGGCGAAGTCGGCTGGCACCAGGCCGGTAAGGTTGACCTCGAACTGTTTGAGCTTGGCGTCGAATTCGGCCAGCGCGCGGTCGCGGATCGCGCGCGCCTTCGCCGCGTCGTTGGTCTGGAAGACGTCGTTGCCGGGCGCGATGAGGAAGGTTGCCGTCCGCTGCAAGTCGGTAATGGCGTACTGGCGCTCGGCCCACACCTCATTGCGCTTCACGAAGTCGCCGAGGATGCCGAAGGACACGCCGCCGAAATAGAGCGCGACGGCCACCGACAGCACGCTCACGGCCGCGAGCGCCTCGTAGATGCGCTCGAAGCGGCGGCGGCGGTCGGCCGGCGCGACGGCGGCCGTATCGGACAAGATCTCGGACGACATGCGTGGATGCGGCCAGATGGCTCCCAATGGCCGCGATCATGCGGCGAATTGGTTAACAGCTGGTAACTGTGGCCGCCCGCCCGCCGCCACTACAATTTCGGCCGCAATGCCGGGGTCGTGTACCAGGGCCGGGCGCGCTCGAAGGCGGCGGCGGCGCGGAACACGCTGACGTCGTCATAGGTGCGGCCGATGATCGAGAGGCCCGTCGGCACGCCGTTCGCGGCTAGGCCCGAGGGCATGCTCATCACGGGGCAGCGGCTCAGGATGTTGAAGCAGATGGTCATCAGCCAGCGCTCGATGCCGCCTTGCGGCTTGCCGTTGATGCGCAGCTGCCGCTTCACATAGGACTCGCCGGCCTTGGTGGCGGGCAACGGCAGGGTCGGGCACAGCAGGACGCGGTATTTCCGGAACAAGGCGCCCAGCGACCGGTACATGCCGGCCTCGACCATCAAGCCTTCCAGGAAGCCGCCCTTTCCAATCGTTTTTGCCAGTTCGGCGAAGGCGAGCGTGTAGTCGTTCATCAGTTTGCGGTGCTTGCGGGCAAAGGCGGCTACCGAGGGCGCGAAGATGGTGCCGTAATGCGCGTGGGCGGCGCGGGCGACGGCATCGCGATCCCAGCCGAGTTCGACCTCGTCGACGGTCGCGCCGGCGGCACGCAACAGTTCGGCCGCCGCCAGCGTGTTCTTCGCCACGTCGAGATCGATATCGTATTGCGCGGGATTGACGCACAGCGCGATGCGCCAGCCCTTGATGTCGCCGAGATCGGCGGGGATGCGCAACTTGGGCCGCACCGTCGCGATATCGTCGGGATGGGGTCCGGCCATGACGTTCTGGAAGATCGCGCAGTCGGCGACCGTCCGCGCCAGCGGACCGATGTGGTTGTACTGGTCGAGATTGAAGGGCGGCGAATCCGGATTGCGGCCGAAGGGCGGCTTGAAGCCGACGACGCCGCACATGGAGGCGGGAATCCGGATGGAGCCGCCGATATCGGAGCCGCTCGCCAGCGCGGAAGTGCCGGCCGCCAGGCTGGCCCCGGAGCCGCCGGACGAACCGCCGCAGGAATAGCGCAAGTTCCAGGGCGTGCGCGTGATCCCCCACAGCTTCGAATGGGTCCACGGCGCGCAGGAGAACTCCGGCGTCGCCGTGCGCGCATGCATGATCGCGCCGGCCTTCAGCACGCGCCCGATCGACGGGTTGGTCTCGGCGCTGATATTGTCCTTGTAGATGAGCGAGCCGTTGGTCATCCGCTCGCCTTTGATATGCGCCTCGTCCTTGATGGCGACCGGCAGGCCTTCGAGCGGCCGCGGCCGGCCGTCGGTCTTCATGTACCTGCCCTCGGCCGCCTTGGCCTGCTCGAGCGCGCGGTCGTAGTGCTTGATCGGGAAGGCGTTGATCTTCGGTTCGACCTTCTGGGCGCGCGCGATGACGGCCTGCATCAGCTCGACCGGCGAGAGTTGGCGCGCCTTGAAGCGACCGAGCGCCTCGCTGGCGCTCAGGTAGCAGAGCTCGGTATCGGACATGTTTCCCCCAGACAGATTTTCTTGAACGCCACGCGATAGCACGCGAGCATAACAGGGCGGATGGCGAAGGAAACTGACTTGCGGCGGCGGGGCACTCCGCCAGGAGGCGGTGCGAGCATGAAGGTTACCGACAAGACCGTGCTGATCACGGGTTCGACCGACGGCGTCGGCAAACTGGTGGCGCTCAGGCTGGCGCAGGACGGCGCGCGCGTCCTACTGCATGGCCGCAGCAAGGAGAAAGGCGCGCGGATCCTGGCCGAGATTCGCGCGGCGACGGCGAGCGAGAAGCTGGAATTCCATCTGGCCGACCTGGCGGCGCTCGCCGACGTGCGTGCTCTCGCGGCGGCGGTCGCGGCCAGGCATGATCGCCTCGATCTCCTCATCAACAACGCCGGCATCGGCTTCGGGCCGCGCGGCGCCATGCGCCGTGAAATCAGTCGCGATGGCCACGAGCTGCGTTTCGCCGTCAACTACCTGTCGGGCTTTCTCCTTACGCACCTGCTGCTGCCGGCGCTGCGGCGCGGTGCGCCGGCGCGGATCGTCAATGTGTCGTCGGCGGGGCAATACCCCATCGACTTCGAGGATGTGATGCTGGCGCGCAGCTATGAGGGCATACGGGCCTACCGGCAGAGCAAGCTCGCGCAGGTGATGTTCACGATCGATCTTGCCGCGCAACTCAGGGACGCCGGCATCACCGTCAACTGCCTGCATCCCGCCACCTTCATGAACACCAACATGGTGATCGAGAGCGGCTACTCGCCGACCAGCAGCGTGGAGGAAGGCGCGGACGCTATCCTCCACCTCGCCGCGTCACCCGAGCTGGAGGGAAAGACCGGCCTCTATTTCGACGGCAAGCGGCAGGCGCGCGCCAATTCACAGGCCTACGATGCCGCGGCACGGCGACGCCTCTGGGATCTCAGCATGGACCTTACGGGTCTTTCTGCGGGGCCGCCGCGGGCGGCCTGAGTACTATTCCGCGACGCGGCGCGGCTTGCTCCAGCGCTCGGCGGCATCGTCGTCGCTGTCGCGCGCCGCGACCCATTGTGGGCCGGCGGCGGTCTCCTCGAGCTTCCAGAACGGCGCCTTGGTCTTCAGCCAGTCGATCAGGAAGGCGCAGGATTCGAGCGCGGCCCGGCGGTGCGGCGAGGCGGTGGCGACCAGCACGATGCGCTCGCCCGGCTCGAGCCGGCCGTAGCGGTGGATGATGAGGCTGGCCTGCAAGGGCCAGCGGCGCTGCGCCTCGGCCTCGATTTCCGCGAGCTTCTTCTCGGTCATGCCGGGATAGTGCTCGAGCGTCATGGCGCCGACGGTCGCGCCCTCGGCCACGTCGCGGACCAAGCCGATGAAGCTGGCAACGCCGCCCACATCGGTGCGCCCGGCCGTGAGCTGCGCCAACTCGGCGCCGACATCGAAGTCCTCGCGCTGGACCTTGATCATGGCGAACTAGCCGCCCGTCACCGGCGGGAAGAGCGCCACTTCGTCGCCGGTTTTCACCGGGTGGTCGAGGCCGGCGTATTCCTGGTTGACGGCGACGCGGACGATCGAGCGGTTGGCGAGCGCGGCGGCGTGCTTGGGGCCGCGCGTGGCCAGCCAGTCGAGCAGCGCGCCCACGGTCGCCACCTCGGCCGGCGGCGTCACGGCCTCCTCGCCGATGCCGACCTTGCTCTTCAGCCAGGCGAAATAAAGTATCTTCATTGACCCACCGGAACGTTCATCCGCGATCAGTTTGCTTGACCTTTAGCGCCTGCGCGCGCATGATTCGAATATCGGTAAGAACAGAGGAGGGTGCATGACATGACTCCATCTGTTGCCACTCTGGCCGAGGAGGGTGTCTAAACAACATGACTCCGCCGGGCTCACATCTCACAGTCACAGATACTGCATCTGATTGAAAGCTCGGCCTTAGTGTCGGGCGCTGGGTCATGAACCCATGCCAATCGAAACCCCGCTCCCTCATGACAAGGGTCGAGCGGGGTTTCCCGTTTCGGGGCCGCGAGTCGGCGCTCACCGCAGCTCGCTGAACGGCAGGAAATCGACCATGCTGCCGGCGGCGAGTTGGGTCACGTCCTCCGGCAGCTCGACAAGGCCGTCGGACTGCACGAGCGAAGACAGAATGCCCGCGCCGTCGCGCGGAAACTTGTGGGCGACGAGCGCTCCGGCCGCATCGGTGGTCAGGCGCGCCCGCACCCATTCGCGGCGGTCGCGCTTCTTCCTGTGATCGAAATCAGCGCGCACGCGGAAGAAGGTTGGCGCCAGGTCTCGCGCGCCCATCATGCGCAGGATCATCGGCCGGGCGAGCCGCAGGAAGGTGACCATGGCCGCCACCGGATTGCCGGGCAGGCCGATGAAGGGCACCCGCCGGCCGTCGGCGTCGACCTGGCCCATGGCGATGGGACGGCCGGGCTTGATGGCCAGGCGCCAGAAATGCAGCCGTCCCAGGGCCTCGACCGCTGCCTTGACATGGTCTTCCTCGCCCGATGACACGCCGCCGGACGACATCAGCAGGTCGTGCTGCTGGGCGGCGACCGCCAGCGAGAGACGAATCACCTCGCGGCGGTCGGGCAGGATGCCGAGATCGGTGACGGCGGCGCCGAGCTGCGCCAGCAGGGCGCGCAGGGTGTGGCGATTGCTGTCGTAGACCTGGCCGTCGGCGAGCGCGCCGCCGGGTTCCACCAGCTCGTCGCCGGTCGAGAATACGGCAACCCGCAGCGGCCGCTGGACGGAGAGCCGGGTCAGGCCGATGGCGGCGGCGAGGCCGACATCCTGCGGCCGCAGGCGCAGGCCGGGGCCGAGGATTTCGCTGCCGGCCCGCACGTCCTCGCCCGCCTTGCGGCGGTTGGCGCCGCGCTTGATGCCCGGGCGGATGACGATCTCCGGACCGTCGAGGCGGCAGTCCTCCTGCATCATCACGGTGTCCGGACCGGGGGCGGCGCCATCGCCGGCCGGCATGACCGCGCCGGTGAAGATGCGGATGGCTTCGCCGCGCTTGACCGAGCGCCCGAGCGGGTGGCCAGCGGCGGCGCGGCCGGTGACGAGCAGGCGCGTCTCGCGGTCGGAATTCAGATCGTCGTAGTGTATCGCATAGCCGTCGACGGCGGAGTTGTCGTGGGGCGGCACATCGATGGCCGTCACCACCGCCGCCGCCAGGATGCGGTCGACGCAGCGATCGAGCGGCAGGCTCTCGGTTTCCACGACCGTGACGAGCTTGCCGAGCAGCAGCTCGAGCGCGGCGCCCAGGGTCATCAGCGGCCCGCCGGCTGCGAAGCAATCGTCGGTCAATTGGGCCATGGGGTAGCTCTCAGCTGTCAGCCATCAGCAGTCAGCTTGGCGCTGAGCGCTGATGGCCGACGGCTGGCCTTCGGCTGCAATCCGCAATGGCCGATGATGAACTCCGCGATGGCGCCGATGTCGTCGATCGAAATCACGGGCAGCGGCGACTGCGGGAGCGGCACGTCGCTGGCGATGGCGACGATGTGGGGGTCGTCGGGATGGAGCAGGGGTTTGCCGTTCACCTGACGATAGATCTCGAGCTTCGGGTGGGGTTCGCGCTTGAAGCCCTCGATGAGCAGCAGGTCGACCGGCGTCATCTGGCGCATCAGCTCGGCCGCCGACGGCTCGGGCGCGCCGCGATGCTCATGCATCAGCGCCCAGCGGTTGGCCGAGGCGACTAGCACCTCGGCGGCGCCGGCCATGCGATGGACGTACGAATCCTTGCCGGGCTGGTCGATATCGAAGTTGTGATGGGCGTGCTTCATGGTGGAGACCGTGAGGCCGCGGGCGATCAGCGCCGGCAGCAGCCGCGCCGTCAGCGTGGTCTTGCCGCTGCCGCTCCATCCCGCCAAGCCGAAGATCTTCATGGTGCCGTCATCCTGACCCGGAATGTCGGCACGATGGGACCGGGAGTCAATCGCCGGGTCGTTTGAACGGGCCGCCGTAAGCGGCTATGTCTCGGAACGGAAACGGGAGTGAGCGGAGGAGCCGGCACCCAAATGTCCATCCTCTTGACCGGCGCCGCCGGCTTCATCGGCTACCATGTCAGCAGAGCGTTGCTGGCGCGCGGCGAGACCGTCATCGGCGTCGACAACCTCAATGACTACTACGACGTGGCGCTGAAGGAGGCGCGGCTGGCGCGGCTCACAGGCGAGCGTGGCTTCAGCTTCCGGCGCGCCAACATCGGGGATCGCGCGGCGATCGAGGAGTTGTGCGCCGGGCATCCCGCCATCGACCGCATCGTCCATCTGGCGGCCCAGGCCGGCGTGCGCTACTCGCTCGTCAATCCCTTCGCCTACACCGAGTCAAACATCACCGGACATCTGGTGATGCTGGAGGCGGCGCGCCGGTTGCCGAAGCTCG
>JBGPEQ010000209.1:0-6978 GCA_041482855.1 Dongiaceae bacterium
CGACGGCACCATTTCCGGCGGCATGATCCCAAAGCTCGAGACCTGCATCGAGGCAGTCGAAGGCGGCGTCGAGGGCGCCGTCATCCTCGACGGCCGCGTGCCGCAGTCGCTGCTGCTCGCAAGCTTCACCGAGCGCGGCGTCGGCACCTTTGTCAGCCGGGGTTAACGCATTGGTGGCCAACGGTCGAATGCCGCTGCAGCAGGCCGAGACCTGGATATTCGATCTCGACAACACGCTCTACCCGGCGTCCTGCAATCTGTTCGCCCAGGTGGACAGGCACATCGGCGAGTTCATCGCGGGACTGCTCAAGATCGACCCCGACGAGGCCTATCGCATCCAGAAGCAGTATTTCCGCGACTACGGCACCAGCCTGCGCGGGCTGATGATTCATCACGACGTGGATCCCCAGCTCTTCCTCGACTTCGTCCACGCCATCGACGTGACGCCGGTGCAGCCGAGCCCGGCACTCGAGCGGGCGCTCGGCCGGCTGCCGGGCCGCAAGATCGTGTTCACGAACGGCTCGACTAAACATGCCGAGAACGTCATGGCGCGGCTCGGCGTCAGCCATCGCTTCGATGCCATCTTCGACATCGTCGCCGCCGACTACTTCCCCAAGCCCGAGCCGTTCATCTACGACCTTCTGGTGCGCCGGCACTGGATCGATCCCAAGCAGGCGGTGATGGTCGAGGATCTCGCCAAGAACCTGCTGCCGGCCCATGAGATGGGCATGACCACCGTCCTCGTCCGACACGCCGCCGAGTGGGCGCAGGACGGCGCCGACGCCGCGCATGTCCATCACGCAACGGATGACCTCGTGGCCTGGCTGGGCGAGATCACCGCCGAATGATCTGTCGGCTCAGCACGGCCCTATCATGTCAAACGCGAATCTCCACCAGCCTGCAGCTCGTTGCATAGCCCAAGGCTCGCTTGATCGTGGGATAGACGCGCACGCCGGCGATCGTGAGCGCGAGGTCGACCAGGGCGTCGTCGCCGACTTCCGCGACCATTTGTTGGCGAAGATCTTCGGCCTCGTCCGCGTGCGCCGCCACGGCCATGGCAAAGCGCCGGGCGAGATCGAGCCGCGGACCGAGCGCGGCAGCATCGTTGCTCAAAGCCGCACGGACGATTGCCGGCGGCACGCCATCATGCACCGCCTCGTTCACGATGATCTGCAGGCAGGGCCCGCAATCCTCGTGTCTGATCGCCGCGATGCGCGCGACGTGCCAGACGTCTTTGGGCGCTTCAGCGCGGTGGTCCGCCATGGGCATGAAGCGCACGACCTTGCGAAAGGCAGCGCGCGAGCGGCGCAGGATGTGGCGCATCCAGTCCAGGCTTTCGCCCAGCCGCTCTTCTTGGCGGTCGAGCCGACGCTCGAGAAAGGCGGTGATCAAGATGGTTCTCCCCGGTCCGTGGCGCGTCCCGCGATGTTATCGGCGACGTGCCGGCATGCATACAGCTTCGCGCCCCAATCCGCTGTCGGCGACGTTGACACCTTCCCGCCCCTGCCGCATGTTCCGGACGGCGATTAGGCCTTCGATCACCGGAACAAATCCATGAATACGGAGCAGCTGCAGGCGGTCGTCGACGCCGCCTGGGAGAAGCGCGATACTGTCGGCGTCGCTACCAAGGGCGACATCCGTGACGCCGTCGAGGCGGCGCTGGACGGCCTCGACAAGGGCGAGTTGCGCGTGGCCGAAAAGCAGGCCGGCCAATGGCAGACGCGCCAGTGGCTGAAGAAGGCCGTGCTGCTCTCCTTCCGCCTCAGCGAGTCCGCCCCCATTCCCGGCGGCGGCCGTTTCGAAGGCGCCGGCGAGTCCGCCTGGTACGACAAGGTACCCTCGAAGTTCGCGGGCTGGGGCGCCAATCGCTTCAAGGACGCGGGCTTCCGCGCCGTGCCGAACTGCGTCGTGCGCCGGTCTGCGTTCATTGCGCCGGGCGTTGTGCTGATGCCCTGCTTCGTCAATGTCGGCGCCCGCGTCGACAGCGGCACCATGATCGATACCTGGGCGACCGTCGGCTCCTGCGCCCAGATCGGCAAGAACTGCCATATCTCCGGCGGCGCCGGCATCGGCGGCGTGCTGGAGCCGCTGCAGGCCGGCCCGGTGGTGATCGAGGACAACTGCTTCATCGGCGCCCGCGCCGAGGTGGCCGAGGGAGTCATCGTCGAGGAAGGGTCCGTGCTTTCCATGGGGGTCTATCTCGGCGCCTCCACCAAGATCATCGACCGCGCGACCGGCCAGGTGCATTACGGCCGCGTGCCCGCCTATTCCGTGGTCGTCTCCGGCACGCTCCCCGGCAAGCCGCTGCCCGACGGCAGCCCGGGGCCCGGCCTCTATTGCGCCGTGATCGTCAAGCGAGTCGACGAGAAGACGCGGGCGAAGACCTCGATCAACGAGCTGTTGCGGGATTGACCGCGCGGACAGGCCTGTGAACATAGAAATCGATCCGGTCGAACTGACCCGCGATCTGATTCGCTGTCCGAGCATCACGCCGGCGGACGCAGGCGCACTCGACGTGCTCCAAGGCTCGCTCCAACGTCTCGGCTTCATCTGTCACCGCCTGAAGTTCAGCGCGCCCGACACGCCCGATATCGACAATCTCTATGCCCGCATCGGCCGCGACGGCGGGCGCAACTTCTGCTTCGCCGGCCACACCGATGTCGTTCCAGTCGGCGACAGGGCCGCATGGTCGGCCGATCCGTTCGCCGGCGAGCTGCGCGATGGACAGCTGTTCGGCCGCGGCGCCGCCGACATGAAGGGCGCCATCGCCGCCTTCGTCGCAGCGGCGGCAAGGTTCATCGCGCAGCATAGGGGCAAACTACCCGGCGCCATCAGCTTGCTCATCACCGGAGACGAGGAAGGGCCGGCCATCAACGGGACCAAGCCGGTGCTGGAATGGCTGCGCGCCCGCGGCGAACGCCTCGACGCCTGCATCGTCGGCGAACCCACCAATCCGACGCGGTTGGGCGAAATGATCAAGATCGGCCGCCGCGGCAGTTTGAACGGACGTCTTGCCGTGCGCGGCGTCCAAGGCCACACCGCCTACCCGCAGTTGGCGGACAATCCGATTCACCGCTTGATCAAGATGCTGACGCGCATTGCCCAGCGGCCGTTGGACGAGGGCACGGCGCACTTCCAGCCCTCGACCATTCAGATCTCCACGATCGACGTCGGCAACCCCGCCAGCAACGTGATCCCGGCGGAGGCCCGCACCTGTTTCAATATCCGCTTCAACGACAAGCACAACGGCAAAGGCCTGGAGCGCTGGCTGCGCGATGAGTTCGACGCTGTCGGCGGCACCTATGTGCTCAATGTCCAGGTGAGCGGGGAATCGTTCCTGACGCCGCCGGGGCCGCTCTCCGATTTGATCGGCCGGGCGGTCGAGCAGGTTCTCCATAAGAAGCCGGAATTGAGCACGACTGGCGGCACATCCGACGCCCGCTTCATCAAGGACTACTGCCCGGTCGCCGAGTTCGGGCTTGCCGGCGCTACCATGCACAAGGTGGACGAGCGCGTGCCCGTCGCCGACATCCGGGCGCTGACCGACATCTACATGGCGGTGCTCGCCGGCTACTTTGCCGATCGGGCGGCGCGCTGATGCCGACGATCATGGAGTTCGTCTACGTCCTGCGCGGCCTCGGTCGGCTCATTCAATTCGATGCCGGCGGCCTCGGCTATTTCGATCGTTCGATAGAGGGCTTTTGGCGGTCTTTTCGTGTCGCACTGCTGATCGCGCCACTCTACGCGATCATCATTCCGTTCGAACTCGAGCTGATCAAGCCGACCGCCGGTTGGCAGCACATCATGATCACGGAGATCTTGGCCTACATCGTGGGTTGGCTGCTCTATCCGCTCGTGGCCTACGAGATCTGCCGATTGATAGGCCGCGAGACCGAATATCCCGGCTACATCGTCGTGTACAACTGGTCGAAGATGCTGATCGTGACGGCCCAAGCGCTCGTCTGGTTGCCGACCTTGATGGGAATCACGGCGCCGGAGACGAGCCATAGCCTCGATCATTTTGTCTATTACATTTTCCTGATCTACCTGTGGTTCATCGCGCGGGCGGCCCTGAGGATCGATTCGTTCAGCGCCATCGGAGTGGTTTTCGCAGGCTACGTCCTGACACTCGTTCTGTCTGCGGTTCACAGAGCGATGCTCGGCCCGGCCGTGAGCTGAACCGCGCTAGGCAGGCGCACGGAATGAGCGAGCGCCATCGGCTGGCGGCCCGCTTCTTCAATACCGCACCTCCGTCAAGTAGAGTCCTTCCGCTGGGGCCGTGGGACCGGCAGCAGAACGGTTGCGGGCGGCGAGTGCCTGCGCGACGTCTTCTTTCGTCCACTTGCCTTCGCCGACCAGTCTCAACGTGCCGACCATGTTGCGCACCTGGTGGTGCAGGAACGAGCGTGCGCGCGCAGCGATCAGCACCTCGTCATCGATGCGGCTCACCTCCAGGACATCGAGGGTCTTCACGGGCGAGGCCGCCTGACAGAGGCTGGCGCGGAAGCTGGTGAAATCATGATGCCCGACCAGCAGCTGCGCGGCCGCGTGCATCGCGCTCGCGTCGAGCTGCGTCCACACCAACCAGGCGCGGCCGCGCTCGATGGCGAGCGGCGCGCGTCGGTTGACGATCCGATAGAGGTAGAACCGCGCCTTGGCCGAGAAGCGGGCGTGGAACTCGGCGTCCACGGCCTCCGCCTTCACGACCGCGACCGGCGCCGGCTTCAGATGGAAATTGATGGCATCGCGCACCGTGTCGGCGGCGGCTTCGCGCGCCAGGTCGAAATGGACGACCTGGCCCCAGGCATGTACGCCGGCATCGGTGCGCCCGGCGGCGAAGCAGGCGACGGTCTCGCCGCAAAAGCGGTGAATAGCCTCTTCTAGCGCCTGCTGCACCGACGGGCCGTTGTCCTGCCGCTGCCACCCGACAAAGGCGCCGCCGTCATATTCGAGCGTCAATTTGAAGCGCGTCATGGCGGCGGACCAGCGGGCGATGGCAGGAGCGTGCCGCGCGGCACTCGGTAGCCGCGGAGGAACTCCTCGGCCGACATCGGCGCCCGGCCGGAGCGCTGGATGCGTGCGATGCGGAATGCATCGCGGCCGCAGGCGATGGTGAGTCTGTCGTCGAGAACCACACCGGGCTCGATCTCGGATGTCCCGGGTATCATCTCACCCGCAAGCACCCTGAGTCGATCGCCGCTCACAGCAAACCACGCCCCAGGTCGCGGGCTCAGGGCACGCACTTGCCGCGCGAGATCCTCGGCGGATCGACGCCAGTCCAGCCGCTCATCGTCGCGCGTGAGCTTGGCCGCATAGGCGACTCCGGCAAGAGGCTGGGGTTGCGCCGTAAGCGTGCCGGCTGCCACGCCGTCGAGCGCCCGCAGGATCAGGTGCGCGCCGAGGGACGCCAGCTTGTCGTGCAACATGCCGGCGTTATCCTCAGGCCCGATGAGCATACGCTCTTGCAGCAGCATGGGTCCGGTATCGAGGCCCTCCGCCATCTGCATGATGGTGATGCCGGTCTCGGTATCGCCGGCCATCAGGGCACGCTGGATCGGGGCCGCGCCGCGCCAGCGCGGCAACAAGGAGGCATGGATATTGAGACAGCCGAGCCGCGGCGCCGCCAGTATCGGCTTCGGCAGCAACAGGCCGTAGGCGACGACCACGGCCGCATCGAGACCGAGAGCGGCGAAGCCGGCCTGTTCCGCCGATCCTTTCAACGACGCCGGAGTCCGCACGGGGATCCCGCGCTCGAGGGCGGCCCTGTGGGCCGATGACGGCCGCGGTTTCTGGCCGCGACCGGCCTCGCGCGGCGGCTGGGTGTAGACGGCGGCAACCTGGTGGCCGGCTTCGACGAGTGCGCTCAGCGCCGGGACAGCGAAGTCGGGCGTGCCCATGAAGGCGAGGCGCAGGCGGGGCATCGTTGCTCCATCGAGGATCGCGTCGGACACATTAGCCATCACCCTTCCCGCCACCTCAAGGGGCCAGGGTGGGGCCGCCGTGATCGAGAGTCAGAGCGCGTGTTCGCGATCGCGCTCGAACACGCCCGTCCGCTTCGCCTTCAGGAGCTTGCGCAGGATCATGTTGCGCTTGAGCGCGGAGATGTGGTCGACGAAGAGAATGCCGTCGAGATGGTCCATTTCGTGCTGGACGCAGGTGGCCAGCAGGCCGTCGATCTCCAGCTCGCGCCACAGGTTCTCATGATCGAGGTAGCGCACGCGCACGGCTTTGGGCCGCACGACGTCCGCGTAGTGTTCGGGGAGCGACAGGCAGCCTTCGTTGTACGTATTGTCTTCGTTCGACGCCCAGGTGATTTCCGGGTTGGCCATGCGGTAGGGCTGCGGTGGCTCGCCCTTGGCCGCGGCGTCGACGACGATGACGCGCTTGGTTACGCCGACCTGCGGCGCCGCCAACCCGATCCCCGGCGCGGCGTACATGGTCTCCAGCATGTCTTCCATGACCTTGCGCACGGCCGCATCGACCTTGGCCACCGGTCCGCATTCGAGCTTCAGGCGCGGGTCGGGAGCGATGATGATATCGAGCTTGGCCATGGTCCTGTCGGTACAATCGGGTGGCGTTTAGGTATGGTCTTCCCGGCGGAGCGTCAAGCGGCGGAGGCCGGCGTTGCCCCGTGGCGCCGGGGGGTGTTCCGCCGGCCGGCGAATCGGGCTAATAGATGATGTCTCTTGCTGGAGCGATCGGTTGATCGATCAACGCCTGCTCTCCGATCCCACCTTCCTCGGCGGCTTGGCTGTGGCGGCGACGCTGCTCGTCCTGGCCACCGTTCTGATTCTGCGCCGACCGCGTCCGGAGCTGGTCACGGCGCCGCTGGCGCAGATGATGTCGGAGTTGCAGGGGCGGCTCGCGCAGATGTCGCAGAGCCAGGTCGCCACCCAGGCGGCCGTGGCCGAGCGGCTGCGGGCCCAGGAGCGGATCCTGACCCGCAGCCTGGAGGAACGCCTCGCCGAACTCGGGCAG
>JBGPEQ010000210.1:0-6959 GCA_041482855.1 Dongiaceae bacterium
CTCCCGCTCTGCCACTGAGCTACACCCGCACTCTTTCCGACATATAGCAGTCTCCCTAAGGCGTAGTTAAGAGCTGGCTACAGAAGTTCGGTAAAGCAGGTAGCAGAGGAGTGAATCGGACACCCTTGCGGCGCTCATTCAATCTTCATTCACGAACAGCTGCCGCGGCGTCCGGCCGGCCGAATAGTCGTCCCAGATGAGCCGATAGGCGCGCTCGAGATTGCGCACGAAGCGCTGGGTGTCGAACAGCGCGCAAGTCGTGCGCCGGTTGACCCACTTGTCGCGGATGGCCTTGAGTTCGACCGGATGGGTCGCGAGATGAACGGCGCGCCGCTCGTACTCCTCGAAGCTCGGCACGATCAACTCCGGCAGCCCGGCTGCCAAGAGCAGGCTGGCCGCCACCCGCGAGGCGAAGCTGTCGCCCGGGCAGGTGAGCACCGGCAGTCCGCCCCAGAGCGCATCGCTGCCGGTGGTATGCGAGGTATAGTACCGTGTATCCAGGAACAGATCAGCCAGGCTTTGACGCGCAAGATGGCGCGCCTTGCCGATCTTCTTCGCGAAGATGATGCGGTCGGCGGCAATGCCGCGCGCCTCGGCCTCGCGCTTCAGGTTGGCTTCCATCGGCGTATTGAAGCGCATCAGCCACAGCACGCTGTTCGGCACCTGCCGCAGGATGCGCATCCACAGATCGAAGATGAACGGCTCGATCTTGTAGTGGTTGTTGAAGCAGCTGAAGACGAAGGCGTCGTCGGGCAGGCCGAACTCGGCGCGCGTTATCGGCGACGGGTCGATCTCCTGCATCCAGTCGTTCGGCATATAGCAGTTGGGCAGGAACACCAGTTGCTCCGAATAGTATTGCTGGTCCTCCGGCGGCGTCACGACGCGGTCGGTCAGCATGTAATCGACGAAATCAGCCCCGCTGGAGCCGGGGAAACGCAGGAATCCGACCGTGACAGGCGCCGGGTGCAGCGCCGTGATGGTCGTGCGGTTGCCCTCGGTATAGCCCATGAGATCGACCATGATGTCGATCTCGTCGGCGTAGATGCGGCGCGCACCTTCGGCGGCCGAGGTGGCGTGGATATCGGCGAAATGCTCGCAGGACGCCTCGATGGTCTTGCGGTAGATGCTGCCGTCGCTCTTGCGCACGGAGTACCCGAAGATCTCGAACTGGGTGCGATCGTGCAGGCCGAACATGGTGCGGGTCAGATGGCCCATCGCCTGATTGCGGAAATCCTGCGACACATAGCCGATGCGGATGCGGTCGTGGCGGCGGGCGCGGTCGAACTGGAAGTTCAGCCGCTGGCGCCAATGCTGCATCTGCCGCTTGGTGTCGTTCGCCCAGGTGCGGGCGACGGCGAGATGCAGCGCCGGGTCGAGCGGCAATGACAGCGTGCTGAACGAAGTCAGGGCGGTGCGTTGGTCGGCAGCGATCTGCCGCTCGGTGATGGCCATCACCCGCCCGAACTCGTCGTCGCGATTGCGCCAGTCGCACATGTGCGCCTTCGACTGGAACAGGCCGAACATTCCCTCGGCATGGGTGGGATCGATGGCCAGGAGCCGTTCGAAGTCGGCCACCGCCTCCGGGAAGTGGTCCTGGTCCTTGTGGAGCTTCGCCAGGCCCTCATAGGCGAACAGCTGGGCCTGGCGGTCGCGTGGCTTGCGCTCGAGCAGCTTGCGGAAGGCTTGCTCGGAAGCGGGATAGTGTTCGAGACGCCGCAGGAGATTGCCGAGGTCGACATAGGCCGCCGCGAAATCGGGATCGAGCGCGATGGCCTTGCGGTACGCATCGACGGATTCCTTGACGCGATAGCCGTCGCCATAGACCCCGCCCAGATTGTAGTGGGGCATCGCGAAGGTCTCTTTCGCGGCGGCCGCCTTGTGCAGCAGATCCTCGGCCTCGGACAGGCGGCCGAGAGAGCGCAGGATGACGCCGAGATTGTTGAGTGCTTCCGCATGCTGCGGCCGCAGCGCAATGACCTTGCCGTAGGCCGCGACCGCATCCTCGAAGCGATGCATGGCCTTGTAGGTGATGCCGAGGTTGAACCAGGCCTCGACGAAGCCGGGATTGTGGGTGAGCGCCTCCTGGTAGGCGGCGGCGGCATCGGCCAGGCGGTCGGATTCGCGCAGCAGGTTGCCGAGGTTGTAGTGGGCGGCAGGGTAGTTGGGTCGCACCGCGATGGCCTGGCGAAAGGCGGCTTCGGCCGCCGCGGTCTGCTGCTGGGCCAACAGCACATTGCCCAGCTCCAGGTGGGCCTCGGCCATGGCCGGGCTGGCGGCGATTGCGTCGCGCAGGGCGAACTCCGCTTCGGCCAGGCGCTTGGCTTCCCGCAGCGCCCCGCCGAGCCGGAAGTGGGCGGCGGCGTCGGTCGGATCATCGGCAATGGCGCGGAGCGTGGCCACCGCATCCTGCCGCTTGCCGAGCGCGCCCTGCACCTCCGCCAGCAGGAAATGCGCCTCGCGGTTTTTCGGACCGTCTGCATTGGCCCGGCGCAAGGTCGCTTCGGCTTCGGTGCGCTTGCCGTCCTGCGACTGCTGGCGCGCCAATTCGATGAGCGCGCCGACCGACGTCGCGCGCGTGCCGCCGACGGGACCGGGTTTGCCGCTGCGAGATGCCATCCGATGCCTACTGCGTCTGCTCTGTGATCCCAGGACCGCCACCCGCGATGGGCAGGCAGCGGAACGGCCGCGGACTGTAGGCAAGGCGGCCCGGCCGGACAATAGCCGGCGAGCGGTCGCCTGCGGTCAACGCACGCCGCCGTCGGCCACGGACAGGGGCCGAGAATGAGACGGCCCTCGACACCGGCGGCCGTGCATTGGAGGACGGCGACCAAGGGCGACGATTGCGGCGGCCGACGGCGGCGATACCAGCAGACCCGCCGCGGCCTCCTTCGCCTCATATAGCCGGCAATTGCGGATGTGCAGGCGCACGGCCTCCAGCAGCGGCCGAATGCCGCCTTGGTCCCCGCCCTGCGGTGGCGTCTTCATCGGTATGTCGCCGTTCTCCGCAGCATGGCCATCGCTTCCCGCGCGGGCGCCACCGTTATCATAGTTCCGAATCCGCGGCGAAGCGTGACGGCGTGACCGATACCTTCCCCCGCCCGCTTGCGGAGACATCGCTGGTCCGATCCGGCATCCGCCGCCTATGATGCGGGCCGCAGCGCAGCCGAAGCTCGGCTGGCAGAACAGGGGGAGCGCAGGTGACGACAAAAGCACGGATCGGGTTCATCGGCGTCGGCCTGATGGGCCACGGCATGGCCAAGAACATCGTGGAGAAGGGCTATCCGCTGACGGTGCTCGGCCACCGTAACCGGCAGCCGGTGGAGGACCTGCTGAAGCGCGGCGCCACCGAGGCCGATTCGCCGGCCGACCTCGCGCGGCGGTCCGACATCATATTCCTGTGCGTCACCGGCTCGCCGCAGGTCGAGGACAACGTATTCGGCCGGAACGGCCTGCTCGAGGGCATGGCGGCCGGCAAGATCGTCGCCGACTGCTCGACGGCCGAGCCGACCTCGACCCTGAAGGTGGCGGCGGCGATCGCCGAGCGCGGCGGCCGCTTCGCCGACACGCCGCTCGTGCGCACGCCCAAGGAGGCCGAGGAAGGCCGCCTGGTCGTGATGACCGGCGGCGATGCCGGCACGCTCGGCGAGCTGCAGCCGGTGCTGAAGACATTCGCCGAGATCATCGTCCATGCCGGGCCGCTCGGCGCCGCCCACAAGCTGAAGCTGATCCACAATTTCCTGGCGCTCGCCAATGCCGCCGCCGTGGCCGAGGCCATCGTCACGGCCAGGAAATCGGGCGTCGACCTCAAGGCCTTCACGGATATCGCAGTCACCGGCGGCGCTGACAGCGTGATGCTCCGCCGCTTCGCGAAGTACTATCTCGAGGGCGACGACAGCATGGCCAAGTTCACCATCGCCAACTCCGCCAAGGACACGCGCTACTACACTCACCTGGCGGAAGCGACGCCGACGGTGGCCTTCCTCGGCGAGGCCGTGCATCAGCTCTATACGCTGGCGGACATCCAGGGTTTCGGCGACAAATACCTGCCACACTTGGTCGATGCGCTGGCCAGCTTGAACCAAGTGAAAGGATAGGTCCCGCGGCGACGACGCCCGCTGCTGCGCGCGTCGCTCCTCGAATCAGGGCGTGGTGACCGCAATCGCGGTCTGCACCAACACGTAGGCATCCTCGGACGTGCCGGTGCTGCCAGCCGTGGTCTCGTGGACCCAGAGCGCATAGCCGGCCGGCACGTTGGTCGCCGTGGCGATTTGGTACCAATGGTCCGGCCCGCCGCTCGCCGTCTGCGTCAGATGGAGCGTGTCGCCGGCCTCGCCGTTGATCTTCACGGCATCTTTGCTGGAGTAGTTGTCGGCCCCGGCGAACGCCGGGTTGACGGTGCCGGTTCCCAGGTTAATGACGTCGTTGACGTTGAGCGTCAGCGCGTCGGCGCCGGCGCCGCCGATGCCGTCGGCCATCGAGATCGTCTCGATGCCCGTTACCTTCGCGATCTGCGCCGCCGGCGTCAGGTCGAGCGTGCCGTTGAAGGCGAGCGTGTCGCCGAGGTTTCCGGCTGTCGTCAGAGTATTGCTGGCATTTGCGCCGCCGGTGATGGTGCCGAAGCCGGTGTTGTCGAACAGCACGAGAATGTCGTCCTCGGTGCCGCCATCGGCAGTGTCGGAGGTGCGGATGTTGATCGTATCGCTGCCGGCGCCGCCGGACAGCGAGTCGGATACCGCGTCCACACCGCCATCGAGCGTATTGGCGCCGGAGTTGCCGACGATCACATTGGCGAGGGCGTTGCCGGTGCCGTTGATATTGCTGGCGCCGGTCAGGGTCAGGTTCTCGACCTCGGCGGACAAGGTATAGCTGACCGAGCTTTGCGCCGTATCGGTCCCGCCACCCGCCAACTCCGTTAACACGTCGCCGACGTTGTCGATGGTGTAGGTGTCGTTGCCGGAGCCGCCGTCGAGCGTGTCGCTGCCCGTGCCGCCGTCCAGGCTGTCGTTGCCCGCCGCGCCGTAGAGATGGTTGGCGGCGCTGTTGCCGACGATGACGTTGTCAAGCGCGTTGCCGGTGCCGTCGATGGCCGCCGCGCCGGTGAGCGTCAGGTTCTCGATGTTGGCGGCGAGGGTGTAGGTGACGGAGCTTTGGACGCTGTCGGTCCCCTCGCCGGAGTTCTCGAGGATCGCGTCGGCAGTATTGTCGACGATGAACAGATCGTTGCCGGTCCCGCCGACCATGCTGTCGATGCCGGCGCCGCCGGTGATGGTGTCGTTGCCGGCCCCGCCGCTGATGGTGTCGGCGCCGGCGCCGCCAGTCAGCGTGTCGCTGCCGATGCCGCCGTTGATGATCCCGCCGTCCGAGAGGATATTCAGGGTGAGGGTACCGGACGTCGACGCCGTTGATGCGTTTGCCGTCTCGGTCGCCGTCGCAGTGACGCCGAGGTTGATCGTGCCGGTAAAGTTCGTGGGCGGCGTCATGGTGAGGCCGACAAGCTGCGCGGCGGTCAAGGACCAGATGCCGCCGCCTAGATTGGTACCGGCCGACAGCGTCGCCCCTGCGGGCACGCCGGAGATCTGGATGCTCAGAGTTTCCGACCCGTCCGTGTCCACCAAGCTGGCAGCGATCGCTCCAGCCAGGTTGATCGGCTGGTTCTCGACAAATCCGTTCTGCTGACTGAGGGTGATGTCGTCGATGAACGAACCGCGGCCGTTGGGATCAACGGTGGTTTGGGTCGTGATGAATTCGAGCCGCATCGAACTGCCGTTGCCGACGAAGGTGACCGTATAGGTCTGCCAATTGGTGCCGGTCGTGGTGAAGGGAGTGGCATCCTGTGCGATGCCAGCAAAAGTCGTGCCGTCGACACGCACTTCGAATGCGGTGTTGCCGATACCGTAAGTGGGCCGGCCGACTGCCTGGAACGTTACGGTGTAGACTTGACCCGCGACAGTGGCGATATCGTGGTAGATCTCGCCGGCGCTCGGGAAGCTCTGCGTCGTCTTGTTGAGCTCGATGAAAGTCGTGCCGGCGGCAGCGTTGTAGTTCGCATCCTGACCGTTCTGCCATACCTCGATTGCCGCATCGGTCGTGAACCAGAAGCCGGGGCCGCCATCGCCGGCCGAGGTTGGGAATCCGCTGGCACCCTCGAACCCGGAATTGAGCACCGCGCCGGAGGGCGGCTGGGTGAGGGTCAGGTTCGGCGCATCGGCCACCGGCGTGACGTTGATCGTGAGCGTATTGGGCGTCGGGTCGAGGTTGACGCCGCCGTTGGAGGTGCCGCCATTGTCCTGCACCTGGAACGTGAAACTGGCATAGCCCGTGCCGGTGGCAGCGCCCGCCGGCGCATTGGCCGCCGGCTGGAAGGTCAGATGGCCCAGCGCAATTTCGCTCGCCGCCACGAACTGGCCGGCCGTGACCGCTACGCCATTAAGAAGCAGGTGGCCGGCCGCCGGCAGGGTGGTGATCTCCACCGCCTGCAGACTGTTCGCCGGGCTGTCGTTCGGATCGGTGAAGCCGAAATTGCCGGTCGTGAAGGTGTAGGTAGTGTCCTCGTTGGTCGTGACCGCAGCGTTCGTACCGGCCGGCGCATCGTTGATCGAGCTGACGGCAATGGCGACCGTATCGACATCGGCCTTGGCGCCGCCGGAACCGGTATTGCCGAGATCGTTGGTCGTGACGGTGAGGGTAGCGCTGCCGTTGAAGTTCCCGGGTGCGTAGGTGAGGCCGTTGATGGCGGTGTTGATGTTGGCGAGGCTGCCGGTGACGGTGACCGTGCCGGTGCCGTTGCCGCTGACGGTGAGGCCGGAGATGCCGGCCAAGGTCAGCACGCCGTTGGTGGCGGCGAGCGTGACCTGGACGTTGGAGCCGCCGGCATCGACATCGGCGATGGAGATGGCGTTGCCGTTGGCGCTCGAGAACGTCAGCGTGCCGTCCTCGTTCATGGCCTGGGCGGCGGGAAC
>JBGPEQ010000211.1:0-6957 GCA_041482855.1 Dongiaceae bacterium
ACAGCCGCAGGGAGTCGTAGATCGCGGCGTGGATGTTGCGGCTGGCGATGGCGTCGCCGACGCGGAAGAGCTGGAACTTTCCCGAGGGGTTGCTGACGATCGACTGCGGCTGATTGGCGCGGACGGCGCGGTGGTCGACCTCGCCCAGATTAGTCGAGTGCGGCTTGAGCGCGAAGTAGAGCGCCTCGTTCGGCAGGGTGCCGTGTTCGGCGATGACCTGGTCGACGACGCGCTCCTCCTCGCGCAGCGAATATTCGTTGCGCAGCACGGCAACCAGCCGGTTGTCCTCGACATAGATGCGGCGCAGGCGCAGGTCGGGCGAGAAGATCACGTCGCTGCCGTACATCTCGCGCTGATGGATCGGATAGTTGGTGGCGCCGATCTCGACTCCGACGGTGCGATCGGGCGCGGCCAACTCCACCTTGGCGCCGCGCTTGGCCATGAACTCGGCGGTCGAGACGGCCTGATGGCTGCCGTTGTCGTCGTAGACGAGGACGCTTTCGCCGGGCGCGACTTTGCCTAACAGGATGTCCCAGGTGGTGACGGCGTAGCCCGCGCCTTCGAAAGCGCCCTTGTTCGGTTCGCCGCCGGTCGCGACGATCACGAGATCCGGATTCTCGGCTAGCACCGTATCGGCCTGGGCATCGGCGTTGAGACGCACATCCACCTTTAGCTTCTTCGCCCGCAGATCTAGCCAGCGCACGATGCCCGAGAGCGACTCCCGCCAGGTCGCGCGCGCGGCGATGTTCACCTGCCCGCCCGTGCGCCCGCTGCGCTCGAACAGCACGACGTCGTGGCCGCGCTCCGCCGACACCCGCGCCGCCTCCAGCCCGGCCGGGCCGGCGCCGACCACGACCACGCGCTTCTTCCGGGCGGCCTTCGCGATGAGGTGCGGCATGGTGCGCTCGCGGCCGGTGGCCGGGTTCTGGATGCACAGCGCCTCGCCGCCGACATAGATGCGGTCGATGCAATAGTTGGCGCCGACGCATTGCCGGATGTCGTCTGGGCGCCCTTCCATCAGCTTGCGCACGATATGCGGGTCGGCCAGATGAGCGCGCGTCATGCCGATGAGATCGACATGCCCCTCCTCCACCGCACGCGCGGCGGTGGCGATGTCGGTGACGCGCTGGGCGTGGATGATCGGAATGTCGACATGGGCCTTGATGGCACTGGCGAGATGCAGGAAGGGCGCCACGGGGAAGGCCATGTTGGCCATGTTGATCGCCAGGCTGCGCCAGTCGACGGGCACGCCGGCCCAGACGTTCAGCAGGTCGACCTTGCCGGACCGGGCGAGCCGCACGGCGATCTCCAGGCACTCCTTGTCGGACAAGCCATCTTCGATCAGCTCGTCCGCGATCATGCGCACACTCACGATGTAGTCGGCGCCGACCTGGCCGCGCACCTCCTCCAGGATCTCGTCGCCGAAGCGCAGGCGGTTGTCGAGGCTGCCGCCATACTGGTCCGTGCGCCTGTTGGTGCCCGGCGACCAGAAGGCCGGCACCAGGTGCAGGGAGGCGAAGGACAGCTCGACGCCGTCGAGCCCGCCTTCCTTGCAGCGCCGCGCCGCTTGGCCGAAGTCATGGATGATTCGGCGGAAGTCTCAGTCCTCCATTTCCTTGGGGAAGGAGCGGTGCTCCGGCTCGCGCACGCGCGAGGGCGCCACCGGCACCAGCCAGTCGCCGGCATCCCAGCGCGTGCGCCGGCCCATATGGGAGAGCTGGCACATCAGCGCGGCGCCCTGGCGATGGACGCGCTCCGAGAACTCCCTGAAATAGGGCAGGATGCGATCGTCGCTGACGTCGAGCTGGCCGAAGGTCGCCGGGCATTCCGGCGACACCACCGAGGAGCCGCCGAACATGGTCATGGCCAGGCCGCCCTTGGCCTTCTCCTCGTGATAGCGCTGGTAGCGCTCCTTCGGCATGGCGTCCTCGGCATAGGCCGGCGCATGGGAGGTGCTGATGACGCGGTTCCTGAGCGTCAGCCCCTTGATGGCCAGCGGCTTCAGGAGGGCATCGTACTGGGCCATGGGTTTCCCGCGGTTTATGTTGTCATTCCGGCGGCGGCAGGTTGAAGTCAATAGCGAACCATCGGGATTCGCGAAAGGGCTTCGAATTGCCGTCAGGAACCGTCCCATACGACGCCATCGTCATCGGCGGCGGGCATAACGGGCTGACGGCGGCCGCCTATCTCGGCAAGGCTGGCCTGCGCACGCTGGTCTTGGAGCGCCGGGCTGTGGTCGGCGGCGCGGCGGTGACGGAGGAGTTCCATCCGGGCTACCGCAACTCGATCGCCTCGTATGTGCTGAGCCTGCTGCGGCCGGAGATCATCCGCGACCTCGACCTGAAGCGGCATGGCCTGAGCCTCATCCCCTTCAGCGGCGCGCTCGACATCCTCGGTGACGGCCGCACCCTGCTGTTCACCGGCGAGGAGATGCACGACCGCGCCGAGGTCGCCCGCTTCTCCAACCGTGACTACGAGGCCATGGGCGCATTGCGCGAGCGGCTGCAGCGGGTCGGCGAGGTCGTGCGCGACCAGCTGCTGCGGGAGCCGCCGGATCTCGGCGGCGGGCTCGATTCGATCCTGTCGATGCTGCGCCTCGGCGGCGGACTTCGCCGGCTGTCGCCGGAGGATCGCCACTTCCTCATCCAGATGTTCACGCTGAGCGCGAACGACCTGATGGAGCGCTGGTTCGAGAGCGAAGCGATGCGGCAGGTCTATGCCGTGCATTGCGTCTCCAGCAACTTCGCGAGCCTGGATGCGCCGGGCTCGGCGATCCCGTTCTTCATCAACGTGCTCGGCGAGTTCGAGGGTAAGCAGGGTCGCTGGGGCCTGGCCAAGGGCGGCATGGGCGCGGTGACTCAGGCCATGGCCGCCGCCGGACGCGAACATGGCGTGGAGATCCGGACGGCGGCACCGGTCGCGCGCATTCTGGTGCGCGATGGCCGCGCGGAGGGCGTCCGCCTGGAGTCGGGAGAGGAACTTCGCGCCCGCGTCGTGCTCGCCAACACCGATCCGAAGCGCACTTTCCTGACCTTCGTCGGCCGCGAGCATCTCGATCCGGCCTTCGCCGACGGCATCGCGCATCTGCGCATGGGCCACGCCTCTCTGCGACTGAACCTGGCGCTGAACGCGGCGCCGGAGTTCGCGGCACTCGCCGGCGCCGAGGCCGAACTGGCGCGCGGCTCGTCCATCACGCTGCTGCCGGATCGCGGGACCGCGGAGCGGAACTATCGCCTAGCGCGCGAAGGCCGGATTCCCGACGATCCCTACGTCGCCATCGTCATCCCGTCGGCGCTGGACGACAGCCTGGCTCCGCCGGGTCATCACGTCATGAGCCTGCTCTGCAAGTACTACCCCTATCATCTGGCCGACGGGCAGCACTGGGACGCCCTGCGCGACCCCGTGGCCGACCGCATCCTCGCCAGCGTCGCCCGCCATATCCCCAACCTGCCGCGGGTCACGGTCGGGCGGCAGGTGCTGACGCCGCTCGACCTCGAGCGGGTATTCGGCCTCACGGAAGGCGACATCTTCCACGGCCGTCACGACCTCGACCAGCTGTTCAGCCTGCGGCCCCATCCGAAGGCGGCGCGCTATCGCACGCCGGTGGCCGGGCTCTATCTGTGCGGTTCGGGCAGCCACCCCGGCGGCGGGGTCAGCGGCGCCCCCGGCCACAACGCCGCCCGCCGTGTGCTGAAGGACCTCGGCCGCCGCTTCCGCTAGGCGCAGGCCACGAGCGCATTGCCATGGCCGCGGCTTTGCGGGCATAGTTTCGCCAGCGGCGCTCCGCCAATGGGGCGCCTGCAACGACAGGAAATACAGGGAGAAAAGTCGTGCACAAACTGCTTTCAAGCGTTGCCCTCGTGGGCCTGGTCGGCCTCGCGGGGCTGGCGCCGGCGATGGCCGAGACGCCGAAGGATACCCTCGTCATGGCCAAGGCCATCGACGACATGATCACGGCCGATCCGGCCGAAATCTACGAGTTCACCGGCGGCGAGGTCGGCACCAACGTCTACGACCGCATCATGCGCTTCGAGGCCGAGGATCTGACCAAGATCGTCGGCGGCGTTGTTGAGAGCGACTATCAGCTCTCCGACGACGGCAAGACCTTCACCTTCAAGGTGAGGCCCGGCCAGAAATTCCACTCCGGCGATCCGCTGACGGCCGACGACATCGCGTTCTCGCTCCAGCGCGTCATCAAGCTGAACCTGACGCCGGCCTTCCTCATCGGGCAGTTCGGCTGGACGCCGGACAATGTGGATGGCCTGGTGAAGGCCGTCGATCCCCAGACCTTCCAGATGACGATCACCCAGGAGTTCGCGCCGAGCCTGGTGCTGAACCTGCTGACGTCTGTGGTCGGCTCGGTCGTCGACAAGAAAGTGGCGATGGCGCACGAAGACAAGGGCGACTTCGGCCATGCCTGGCTGAAGATGAACGAGGCCGGTTCCGGGTCCTTCAGCATGAAGACCTGGAAGCCGAACGAGACGATCATCATGGAGGCCAACTCGGACTATCGCCTGGGCGCGCCGAAGCTGAAGCGCGTGGTCATCCGGCACGTCGCCGAGCCGGCCTCGCAGCGGCTGTTGATCGAGAAGGGCGACGTCGACATGGCGCGCGACCTGACGGCCGACCAGATCAAGGGCCTGGCCGGCAATTCCGACGTCGTCGTCAACACCTATCCGTCCGCCGACACCTACTACATGGCGCTCAACCAGAAGGACGAGCACCTCAGCAAGCCGCAGGTGCGGCAGGCCATCCGCTGGCTGGTCGACTATCAGGGCATGGTCAACACCTTTCTCAAGGGCCAGTACATCGTACACCAGTCGTTCTGGCCGTCTGGCTTCTTCGCCTCCTATGACGAGAACCCCTTCAAGCTCGACGTCGCGAAGGCGAAGCAGCTGCTGGCGGACGCCGGCTATCCCAACGGCTTCGACATCACGCTGGACACCAGCACGCAGGTTCCCTTCACGGACATCGCGCAGAACATCCAGCAGACCTTCGCGCAGGCCGGCATCAACCTGAAGATCAAGCAGCAGGACAGCGGCCAGCTGTTCCCGCTCTATCGCGCGCGCCAGCACCAGATGGTCCTGATCTACTGGTCGCCGGACTATATGGATCCGCACTCGAACGCCGACAGCTTCGCGCGCAATCCCGACAATTCGGACACGCCGAAGATCAAGCCGCTGGCCTGGCGCAATTCGTGGGTGATCCCGGATATCATGGCCGAGACCGACGCGGCAGTGAAGGAGCGCGATACGGACAAGCGCAAGCAGATGTATCTCGACATCCAGAAGAAGGTGCAGGAGGACGGCCCGTTCGTGTTCCTGTTCCAACCGACGCGGCAGACCGCCCTTCGCTCGAATGTGAAAGGCTATGTGCAGGGCCCGACCTTCGATGTCGTGTACTATCGGCTGACGTCGAAGGATTAAGGCGCTTACGTCCACCGCAGACAACCTGCCGGGGCGGGCGTTCGCCCCGGCAGGCCATGCGGAATTGAACCGACCGTGACCGCGATCGCTGCCTCACCGGCTCCCAGCGTCGGCCACTCGCGCGCGGCGACGATTGCGCGGCATGCATTACGGCTGATCGGGTCGCTGGCCCTCACCTTCTTCGGCCTGACCGTCATCACCTTCTGCCTGGCGCGTGTGCTGCCGATCGATCCGGTGCTGGCCGTCATCGGCGACCGCGCGCCGATGGATGTCTACAACCGCGTGTTCAAGGAAATGGGCCTCGATCGGCCGCTGTACGAACAGTACTGGCACTATGTCGCCAGACTCGCCCATGGCGACTTCGGCGTCTCCAACTTCACGAACCAGCCGGTCATCGAGGACCTGGCCCACCGCTTTCCCGCCACCATCGAACTGGCGACCATCGCCATCCTGATCGGAGTCCTCTTCGGCGTGCCCATGGGCGTGCTGGCGGCGGCCAAACAGGGGCGTTGGCCCGACCACGTCATGCGGGTCGTCGGGCTGATCGGCTATTCCATGCCGGTGTTCTGGCTTGGCATCGTGGGATTGATCGTTTTCTACAGCAAACTCGGCTGGGTCGCCGGTCCCGGCCGCATCGAGTCCTACTACGAGGACATCGTCGAACCGGTGACCGGCTTTCTGCTGATCGACAGCCTGATCGCCGGCGAAAAGGACATCTTCTGGAACGCCGTCTCCCATATCATCCTGCCGGCGTCGATCCTGGGCTATCTGTCGCTCGCCTACATCGCCCGCATGACCCGCAGCTTCATGCTGGGCCAACTATCGCAGGAATACATCCTGACCGCGCAAGTGAAGGGCCTTTCGCCCGCGCGCGTCATCTGGCGCCACGCCCTCGGCAACATCATGGTGCCGCTCATCACGGTCATAGCGCTGAGCTATGGCTATCTGCTCGAAGGAGCCGTGCTCACGGAAACCGTGTTCTCCTGGACCGGCGTCGGCCGCTATCTCCAGGACTCGCTCCGGCATAACGACATCAACGCGGTGCTCGGCACGACCATCCTGATCGGCGCCATGTATGTGACGCTGAATCTGCTGTCCGATCTCCTGTACTACATCATCGATCCGAGGTCGCGATGACGGCGGCGGTCGAGGATCGGCAATCGCTGCGCCAATGGCTGCTGACGGATGCGCCGCTGGGCCGGACGCAGGCCCGCCTCGGCCGCTTCTATTCCAACTGGCTGGCGCTGCGGCGCAACCCGCTGGCCATGGCAGGTCTCGCCGTCGTTCTGGGCCTTCTGTTGCTCGCGGCGGCCGGCCCCTCGCTTTTCAGCGCGTCACCCTACGCCCAGATCCTGACCGACCGGCTGGAAGCGCCATCGGCCGAGCACTGGTTCGGCACCGACCAACTCGGCCGCGACATCTTCGTCCGCGTCGTCTACGGCAGCCGCATCACGCTGATGCTGATCGCGCTGGTGTCCGTCATCGTGCTGCCGGTCGGCCTTCTCGTAGGCACGGTCGCCGGTTACTTCGG
>JBGPEQ010000212.1:0-6932 GCA_041482855.1 Dongiaceae bacterium
ACCAAGATTTTCCCTCATCCTGAGCTTGTCGAAGGACGCGGGATGGTCATGCAGTCCCGAGATGTGTGCATACGGTAGCCTTGCGGGAGGGGGAGTTCTTCCTTGCCGTTTCCGCGAGATGCGTGCATGCCCAAGCGCGAATGCGGGAATGACAAAGTGAGTGTGTCGTGACCTGAGAATCCCTGCCTAGCGCAGGCCGACTACGCGGATCGCCCCTATTTCCCGTGCTTCTCCAGGAACTGCAGCACCTCGTCATACTGCCCGCCCTCGTTCGCATAACGGGCATAGTTGCGGGCGGTGGTCAGCCACTCCGTGGTCGTCGGCTTCAGTTCCTTGAGCGCGGCCTGCAGGTGGGCGCGGTTGACCGGCTTCTCCGTGCCGGCGCTGAGCGATTCCTCGATCGCGAGGTCGCAGGCGGTTTCCACGAGATTGCGCAGGTCGGCGCCGGAGTAGCCGGAGGTCGACTTGGCGAGCGCGGCCACGTCGATGTCGCCGGCCACGGGCCGGTCGGCGAGCTGGATGCGCAGGATCGATTCGCGGGCCTCGCGATCGGGCGGCGGCACGAAGAAGATGCGGTCGAAGCGGCCGGGACGTCGGAAGGCGGGATCGACCGCCCATGGCACGTTGGTGGCGGCGAGGATCAGTACCTCGCGATTGTCGGCAGCGAAGCCGTCGGTGGCCGAGAGGAACTGGCTGACCAGGCGCGCGGCCGAGCTGTCGGTCGAGTATTGGCGCTTGCCCGCCAGCGCCTCCAGCTCGTCGAAGAACAGCACGGCGGGCGCGGTGCGGCGGGCCTGTTCGAACACCGCCATCAGCTTGCGCTCGGATTCGCCGAACCACATGTCCAGGATGTCCGAGATCGCGATGCTGTAGAACTTGGCGTCGCACTCGCCGGCGGTGGCGCGCGCCAGCAGCGTCTTGCCGCAGCCGGGCGGGCCGTAGAGCAGCACGCCGCCGCCGGCGCGGCGGCCGAACTTCTGGAACAGCGAGGGCTTCTGGAACGGCAGGATGATGCGTCGGTGGATCTGCTTCTTCACTTCCTCGAGGCCGCCGACATCGGCGAAGGTCATCTTCGACTGCTGCGGCTCCAGGAACGATGAGGCCGCGTCGGCTTGCTCGCGCTTCTCCTTGGCCTCGTTGCGGATCACGGAAAAGCTCACGACGTTGCCGGCGCCGGCGGGCGCCGTATCCGTGAGCGCGGCCTGGAGCTGCTTGCGCAGCTCGCGGTCTTCGAGCGCCGGATTGGCGGCGACCGCCTTGTCGTAAGCGGCCAGGCCGTCGCGATGCTGTGCAAGGACGAGATGGGCGCGCGCCCGCACCAGCAGCTCTTCCGCGCTGCCATCGGTGCAAAGGACGAGCGCGGCCGCGGCGTCATCGACCGCGAGATGCACGCGGCCGGCGAGCGCGCGGTCAGGCGGCGTCAGCGCTTCCGCCGTCACCTTGCGCAGATGATCGGCCGCCTCGGCCGGCGCGCCGGCGTCGAACAGCGCGCGCACCAGCAGCATGCGCAGCGGCAGATTGTCCGGACTGACGGCCAGCGCCTGCTTCAACCCGTCGATTGCAGTGCGATCCATGGCGCGGTGTTATCAATTTCCGGAGCGCCTGACAAACCCAGGAGTCGCCGATATCGAGCCACAGGCCCTCACCCTCGCCCTCTCCCGCTTCGCGGTAGAGGGAACCCGATGGTGCTGCTCGCTCGATGGAGTCCCCTCTACCGCGAAGCGGGAGAGGGCGAGGGTGTATGACTCGATCCAGCCGACGGCGGCGCCGATCGCTAGGCGGCGTTCTTGCGGGTGTGCGGCGCGGGCTCTTCATCGAACAGGATCACCTCCCCCGCTGAACGCTGGGGGATCGTGATCGTGAAGGTCGCGCCCTCGTTCACCGCGCTCGTCACGGCGACCGAGCCGCCGTGAATTTCGACGATCTCCTTGACCATGGAGAGGCCGAGGCCGACGCCGAAATTCTTCGTGGTGAAGAGAGGCTCGAAGATGCGCGGCAGATTTTCGGCCGGGATGCCGCAGCCATTGTCGGCGACCGATACCAGCACTTGATCCCCGACCGCCTGCGTACGCACGGTGATCCGCGGCACGTGACCGGCCGGCGCCTGCCAGTTGGCGGCCGTCAGGGCATGGATGGCATTCTCGAGCAGGCTGTCGAGCGCCTGGCCGAGGCGCTCGGGATCGACGTCCACGATCACGGCCGAGGCCGGTTCGAATTCCAGCGCGACGCCATCCGGCATCTTCTGCCGGGCGGCCCACTCCGATGCCCAGACATCGATCTCGACCGACTTGCGATCGATATCCTCCAGGTGGGTGTAGTCGACGAGCGACATGATGATGCGGGTGCAGCGCTCGATGGCCCGCTCGATGCGTCCGAACGTCGACGCCGCCTGGCCGCCGCGGCGCCCGTCGGCCTGCCGCAGCACGGCGACGGAGGTCTTGATGGCGGCCAGCGGATTGCGCAATTCATGGCTGACGGTGCTGGCCACCTGGCGCAGAACGCCCACGCGCTTCTGCGTGGACTCGTTCAGCTTCAGCACCATGCCGGCGAAGGCGCGCGTCAATTCGCCGATCTCGTCGCGGCCGCCCTCCAGTTCGATCGTCATCGCCTCGCCATCGCCCACCCGCGTCGTCTCGTCGCGCAGGCGCAGCACAGGATTGGCGATGCGGTTGGAGATGAAGCGGGCGGAGAGGAGCGCGGCCGTGATCGCCAGTGCCGTGAGGATGACGATGAAATCGAGGCAGTGCTCGATCAGGGACTGTACGGTCGCGTCACGCTCGGCGAGCTCGGCGCCCTCGTTGTCGAGGGCGACCGCTACCGTCGCGGCGAACGCTTTATAGGCCGCATCGGCCTGGCCCTCGGTCAGCAGCAGCTTGCGGATCGAATTGCCGCTGGCGTGCAGGTCGGTCGAGAAGCCCTCGGCCGCCGCGAGCAGGGCGCGCCCCTTGGCCAGGATGCCGTCGCGCAGCGGCGGGTCGTCATCTCCACCGTAGCGCGCCACCAGCGCATCGTAGGATTGGAGATAGCCGGCGATGCTCTGGCGCTCGCGGTCGATCGCCTCGGCCTGAGCCGCGAGCGCGGCGTCGTGATCCTCCTCGGCCGTGTTGGCGTCGATGCCCTGGACGATGATCGCGGTCTTCACCGCTTCCATCAGCTGCATGCCCGAGAACTTGAGGTCGCGCAGCGTGCCGACGAGCGGCGTGATCTCGTGGAGTATGACCTTGGAACCGTCGTCGATGCGCTTGACCCAGATGGCGGCGGCCGCGGCGAATGCCAGCAGGAACAGGATCATCAGGCCGTAGCCGACGAGCAGCTTGCTGCGGATCTTCAAATTGTCGAAATATTCGAGACAACTGGACATCAAATCGGCCTCGCCCTGCTGCGGCCTTCAAATCGATCGGCTCAACCATGGTTGATATCGGAGGCCGCTTACCCCGCACTTAAGGGCGAGCGTGCGATTACCAATTGATACAAATAAACGCACAAGGATACAGCCGCCTTGCTATCGGCGCAGTTCAGCGCCGGTCGCCTTGGTCACGGCCGCGACGATCTTCTCGGAAACGGCGGCGATTTCCTGCTCGGTGAGCGTGCGGTCCATGGCCTGGAGCGTGACGGAGACCGCGAGCGACTTGCGGCCGGTGCCGAGGCTGCCGCCTTCGAAGACATCGAACAGCGATACCGCCTGGATCAGCGCCTTGTCGGCGCCCTTGACGGCGCGGACCAGTTTCTCCGCAGGCACGTCGACGGCGACGACGAAGGCGAAGTCGCGCTCGACCGGTTGATACGCGGAGGCCTGCAGCAGCGGGCGGGTCGAGGAAGCACCCTTGCCCTTGGCCTTTGGCTGGGGGACGCGCTCGAGGAACAGCTCGAAGCCGACGGCAGCGCCCTTGACGTTCAGCTCGCGCAGCACGCGCGGATGCAACTCGCCGAACTGCGCCAGCACGGTCGGGCCGAGCCGCAGGACGCCGGAGCGTCCCGGATGGTACCAGGCGGGCGCGTCGGCCGTGACCTGCAGATTGTCGACGGGCGCGCCGCAGACCGCGAGCAGCGCCTGGGCATCGGCCTTGGCATCAAAGGCATCGGCGGCACGCTGATGGGCCGCCCAATGGCGGGGCCGAACGGAACCGACGCGCACGCCGGCCGCCACCAGCAGCTGGCCCTCGGGCGTGTCGTCGGCATACTGCGGGCCGACTTCGAACAGCGCGATGTCGCCGCTGCCGCGGGCGGCGTTGCGCACGGCGGCCTGCAGCAGGTTCGGCAGGATCGACGGCCGCATGACGTCGAGATCGGCGGCGATCGGATTGGCGAGCGCCACCGGCGGCCGGTTGCCGGCGGTGAAGCGGCCGGCGACGCGGCCATCCATGAAGGAGAAGGTCACCGCCTCCATCAGCCCGCGCGCCACGAGGGCGCGCTTCACGATCGTCACGCGCCGCTGCGCCGGCGTGATCGCCGCCTCCGGCAGCGCCGTCTCCAGCGCCAACGGCACTGCCGGCACGCGATCGAAACCGTGGACGCGCAGCACTTCCTCGACCAAGTCGGCCTCGCCTTCCACGTCGGCGCGCCAGGACGGCACGTCGCAGCGGAGCACGCCGTCCTTCGCGTTCACGGTGAAGCCGAGCGCTTGCAGGATGCGCTGCGACTCCGTTGCCGGCAGATCGAGGCCGCCCAGGCCCAGCACACGGCCGGGCCGCAGGGTGAGGCGACGATCGAGGCGCGGCAGTTCGCCCGCGCTGACGACGTGGCTGGCCTCGCCGCCACAGATCTCGAGGATCAGGCGCGCCGCCACTTCCGCGCCCCACGCCGCGCTCTGCGGATCGAGGCCGCGCTCGAAGCGGTAGCGGGCATCGGATTCGATGCCGAGCTTGCGGCCGGTGGCGGCCGTGCGGGTCGGATCGAAGAGCGCCACTTCCAGGAATACCTCGGTGGTATCGGGCGTGCAGCCGGAGATCTCGCCGCCCATGACGCCGCCGATGCCATGCACTTGCGTCTTGTCGGCGATCACCGTCATGGAGTCGTCGAGCGCGTAGGTCTTGCCGTCGAGGGCGAGGATCGACTCGCCGTCCCTGGCCAAGCGCATGGTGAGATCGCCGGCGAGTTTCTTGGCGTCGAAGACGTGCAAGGGACGGCCGAGATCGAAGGTGACGTAGTTGGTGATGTCCACCAACGCCGAGATCGGCCTGAGGCCGATGGCGGTCAGCCGATCCTGCAACCACTTCGGGCTGGGGCCGTTCTTCACCTTGCGGAAATAGCGGCCGGCGACGAACGGGCAGGCCTTCTGCCGATCGGGCGGCAGATCGCGCTTCCACAGGATCGGGCTGTCGAAACTGCCTTTCACCGCGGCGATGTTGGGCGCGCGCAGGCGGCCGCTGCCGGCCGCCGCGAGATCGCGCGCGATGCCGTGCACGCCCAGGCAGTCGGCGCGATCGGGCGTCATCTTCACGTCGATGACGGGATCGTCGAGGCCGAGCAGCCGGGCGAAGGGCGCACCGACCGGCGCGTCGTCGGGCAGCTCGATGATGCCATCGTGCTCGTCGCCCAGGCCCATCTCGCGCATGGAGACGAGCATGCCGTTGGATTCGACGCCGCGGATGACGCCCTTCTTGAGATCCAGATTGGTGCCGGGGATGTGACTGCCGGCCGGTGCGAACACGCCCTTCATGCCCGTGCGCGCATTGGGCGCGCCGCACACGACCTGCACGGTCTCCGTGCCGGTGTCGACGAGGCAGACGCTGAGCTTGTCGGCGTTCGGGTGCTTCTTCGCCTCTTTGACGAAGGCGACGGTGAAGGGCGCCAGCGCCTTGGCGCGGTCTTCGATCGATTCCACTTCCAGGCCGAGCATGGTGAGGGTGTCGGCGATGGTCGCGATGTCGGCCGTCGTATCGAGGTGATCTTTCAGCCAGGAGAAGGTGAGTTTCATCGTGCGTCGTTCCGAATTTCAGACAGGCGGCATCTGGTCGTTGGCCTTGAACCACAGAGGCACAGAGACACAGAGGTTCACAGAGAAGAAGGTGACCACAGATGAACGCAGATAAGAAGGGATGAACGCGGATAAGGACTCCTGCGCGCCTGCGGCGCGCCAAGAATCATATCGGCGTTCATCGGCGTTCATCTGCGGTTTCATTCTTCTCTGTGAACCTCTGTGAACCTCTGTGAACCTCTGTGAACCTCTGTGCCTCTGTGGTTAGCCTTTCTTGACTAGCGCCAGGTCAGCGGGTCAGCCCGCTGGTCATGCTCGGCACGTCCAGCGGCAGGAAGCCGTAATGCTTCAGCCAGCGCAGGTCGGCCTCGTAGAAGGTGCGGAGATCGGGGATGCCGTATTTCAGCATGGCGATGCGCTCGATGCCCATGCCGAAGGCGAAGCCCTGGTAGCGCGCGGGATCGATGCCGGACAGCTCCAGCACCTTCGGATGCACCATGCCGCAGCCGAGGATCTCCAGCCAGTCGTCGCCGGCGCCGATCTTGAGCTCGCCGCCTTTGCGCGAGCAGCCGATATCGACCTCGGCCGAGGGCTCGGTGAACGGGAAGAAGCTCGGGCGGAAGCGCAGCTTGAGATCGGGGATGCCGAAATAGGCGCGGCAGAATTCGATCAGGCAGCCCTTCAGATGTCCCATGTGGGTAGTCTCGTCGACCACCAGCCCTTCCACCTGATGGAACATGGGCGAGTGCGTCATATCGGAATCGACGCGGTAGGTGCGCCCCGGCGCGATGATGCGGATCGGCGGCTTCGACTCCTTCATGGAACGGATCTGCACCGGCGAGGTGTGGGTGCGCAGCAGCTTGCCGCCGGGACCGCCGGCGCCATCGGCGATGTAGAAGGTATCGTGCATCTGGCGCGCCGGATGCTCGGGCGGAATGTTGAGCTTGGTGAAGTTGTAATCGTCGGTCTCGATGTCCGGGCCTTCGGCCACCGAGAAACCGAGATCGGCGAGGAT
>JBGPEQ010000213.1:0-6917 GCA_041482855.1 Dongiaceae bacterium
ACCTGTGGCACCGCTTCTACCAGAACCAGATGCAGATCCACGGCGGAAAGAACGACCGCTTCGCCGCCTACGCGGATTCCGGGGCGCTGGCGATGGGCCATTACGACGGCGCGACGCTGCCCCTGTGGGCGGTCGCGCGGCAGTACACACTGGCCGACAACTTCTACATGGGCGCGTTCGGCGGATCCTTCCTCAACCACTTCTGGCTGGTCTGCGCCTGCACGCCGAAATACCCGAACGCCCCCCAGGACCTGGTCGTCCAGCTCGGCGCCGACGGCATGATGACCAAGGACGGCGCCGTCACGCCCAGCGGCGACGCCGTGAACACGGTCCAGACCAGCTATCAGCCGCACTCGGCCAAGATCACCGAGGCCGCCAAGCTGCTGCCGCCGCAGGAGGGCGTCACCATCGGCGACCGCTTGAGCGACAAGGGCGTCAGCTGGGCCTGGTACTCCGGCGGCTGGAATGACGCGCTCGCGGGCAAGCCCGATGCGACGTTCCAGTTCCATCACCAGCCGCTCGCCTACTTCAAGCAGTTCGGCGACGACACCGCGGCCCGCAAGGAGCACCTGAAGGACGAGGCCGACATGCTCGCCGCCATCGCCGACGGCAGCCTGCCGGCGGTCGTGTTCTGGAAGCCGATCGGCGCGGAAAACGAGCATCCCGGCTACGCCAACGTCGCCAGCGGCGATCACAAGGTGGCGACCGTCCTGAAGTCGCTCGAACAGAGCCCGCTCTGGGCCAGCACCGCCGTGATCATCACCTATGACGAGAACGGCGGCGCCTGGGACCATGTGGCCCCGCCCAAGATCGACGGCTGGGGCCCGGGCTCGCGCGTGCCCACGCTCATCGTGTCGCCCTTCGCCAAGAAGGGCTTCATCGACCACACGCAGTACGACACGACCTCGATCCTGAAGTTCATCGAGCATCGCTTCGACCTGCAGCCGGTCGGCACCCGCGACGCCGCCGCCAACGACCTCACCAACGCCTTCGCGTTTTGATCGGGATCCTTTGAAAAGAAGGATTTTTGCACGCGGAGCCGCGGAGACGCGGAGTACATCAGTTCGTTCGCGTCTCCGCGTCTCCGCGTGACAAATTTCCTTCCTATTGTTCTACGCCAGCGAGCCGACGATGGCGCGGTACTCCGTCTCGGAGAAGGCCTTCAGCGTCTTCGTGCGCACGTTGCCGGCGCCTCCCAGAACGAGCGCGAACTTGGCCATGGCCTCGTCGGTCGGCGCGTCCATGACGACCACCATGTCGTGGTCGCCCATGGTCATGTAGAACTCCCGCATCTCCGCCCCGACGCTCTTGGCCACGCCGCGCGCCGCCTCCAGCCGCTTGGGCGACTCCTTCACGTTGCGAATGCCTTGATCGGTCCAGTTCACGAGCATGATGTAGCGAGCCATGATCGTCCTCCCTTCAAGCGACACCCTTGGAACCCCCAAGCTTGACACAGCTCCAGGCCGGGCGCGAGACCTTGCGATTGCTACCGAGGGCTTCCCGGAAACTGGGAGCGGCGCCGTGCGTCCTTCGACAGGCTCAGGATGAGGTTCTTTCTTTTTGCCACCAAAATTCTTCCTCATCCTGAGCCTGTCGAAGGACGCGGTACGGTCTTGCAGCGGGTCTGCCACTTACGCAGTTGCGTGGAGGTCGCAGGCGGATCGGCGGTCCCTGCCCACGTCGTGCGACGATTGCTGCGCAAACCCGCAACGCTTGCCATAATGGCCCCATGACCGCCGATCCCGCCGCCCTCCTCGCCAGCAGCCGTTGGATCACCGAGAGCGCGCTCGCCGGCGCCTCCGAGGCGGCGCTGGTCGAGGGCCTGTGCGGGCGCCTGCAGGACCTCGGCCTCGGCCTCGCCCGCGTGATGGTCGGCGTCGACACCCTGCACCCGGTCGTCGGCGGCCGCACCTTCATCTGGCGGCGCGGCGTCGGGGTCGAGTCGCGCGAATTCCGCCGCGCCGACGCCGAGACCGACATCAAGTGGCAGCAGAGCCCGCACTACCACCTGGTGCAGAACGGCGGCCGCTCGCTGCGCCGGCGCATCCAGGCCGGCGACAACAAGCCGCGCGAGTTCTCCGTGCTCGACGATCTCGCGGCCGTCGGCACCACCGACTACGTCGCCTTCCTCATCCGCTTCGGCGAGAGCGCCGCGATCGGCGAGATGGATTGTGTCTACTCCTCCTGGACCACGGAGCGGCCGGGCGGCTTCAACGCCGCCGACATCGCGGCCCTCGATTGCCTGGTGCCCGAGCTCGCCGCGGCGTTCAAGAGCCTGACCGTGGCGCGCATCGCGGAGACGCTGGTCGAAACCTATCTCGGGCGCGATGCCGGCCGCCGCGTGCTCAAGGGCGCCATCGCCCGCGGCATCGCCGACAAGATCCGCGCCGTGCTCTGGTTCAGCGATCTCAAGGGCTTCACCCGCCTGGTCGACAGCCTGCCGCCGAAATCGATCATGCCGTTGCTCAACGAGTATGCCGACGTCCTGGTTTCCGCCATCCACCAGCAGGGCGGCCAAGTCCTGAAGTTCATCGGCGACGGTATACTCGCCACCTTCGAGAAGGGCGACACGGTCGAGGATTGCCGGCGCGCCCTGGTCGCGACCGAGGACGCCATCCGCCGCGTGGCCGCCCTCAACGCCCGCCGCACGTCCGAGAACCTGCCGACCACCGGCTTCTATCTCTCGCTCCATGTCGGCGACGTCTTCTACGGCAACATCGGCATCGCCGACCGCCTCGATTTTACCGTCATCGGCCCGGCCGTCAACGAGGTGACGCGCATCAACGGCATGTGCCGCGCGCTCGACCAGGACGTCGTCCTCTCCTCCGCCTTCGCCGAAGCCGCCGGCCCGGCCCGCACCCGCCTTGTCGGCCTCGGCCGCTACGCCTTGCGCGGCGTCGCCCGCCCGCAGGAGCTGTTCACGCTCGATCGCGGGGGGTGAGGTCGACGCGAAAGGGGCCACAGGACAAATGTCCTTGATCGGCTACATTCCACCGAAGACTTCGGCGGCGCCGCAACGCGTCTCAGCCGGCCCGGTCACCAAGTCATTGGTGCAACGCTTACTCTGCCGTCACTCGACTCGAAGAATTCACACTTTCGAGGAACGAGCTGCGCCGGCGGCCTCGTGGATCGCGTCGAGAAGTGCCTCGTCGTCGAGCGGCTTGCGGAGATAGGCAGAAGCGCCGGCAGACAGGCACTGGGCGCGGGCCTGCGGTTCGTCATGCCCGGTGACGACCACGATCGGCAGTTGCCGGCCGCTGCGAGCCAGTTCTTGCTGTACATCGAGGCCATTCATGCTGGGCATATGGAGATCAAGGACGATGCAATCCGGAAGTTGCGCCGAGAGCGATTCGAGGAAATCCCGCCCCGATGCGAACGTATCCGCGTCCAGGTCCGCTGCTCGAAGGAGCCGCTTCAGAGCCTTGCGCACCGACTCGTCATCATCGATGACGGCGACGCGGAGTCGCGATTTGTCCATGTTCCGTTGTCAATAGCAGAGCGAGCGCGGCCTTGGTATTGGACCTTGGTCCTACAGCGCATTGGTTAACGCCCGCGCCGCCGGCCTCGGGGCTAGCGCGGCGGCGTATCCGGCAGGTGCGGGTGCGAACCCGACTGCGCCGTGGTCGCCGTGATTCCGATGCGTTCGGCCATGCGCACGAGATCGGCAAGCGAGCGGACGCCCATCTTCCCCATCACGCGGGAACGATGCACCTTGACCGTCTTCTCGACGGTGCCTAAATCGGCCGCGATCTGCTTATTCGGCTGACCTGCGACCACATGCCGAAGGACTTCGCGTTCGCGCGGCGTCAGCGTATCGAGGCGTTCTGCGATGGCCGACAGCTCGCCGCGAGCTTGGCGCATCAGGCGGTCGCGTTCGATCGCCCGCCCGATGGCTGCCAGTAGATCCTCTTCGCTGACGGGCTTGGTCAGAAAATCGACCGCCCCCGCCTTCATCGCCCGCACGCTGCTGGGGACGTCGCCTTGGCCGCTGACGAAAATGACGGGCCGCTGGCAACCGGCGGCCGCCAACGCAGTCTGCAGCTCGAGACCGTTCAGGCCGGGCATGGTCAAGTCGAGGACGACGCAACCGGGCACCGCTGCGTCATGCTGAGCGAGGAAATCGCGCGGCGACCCAAATGCGCTGACCTGGTGCCCGCCGGCCCGCAACAATCGTGTAAGCGCCCGCAGGACGCTCGGGTCATCGTCGACCAGGAAGACAGTGGCAGTGTCGTCGTTCACGCCTGTCCTCCCGCATGGATCGGCAGCGAAACGATGAAGCTGGCGCCGCGGTCAGGGTTGTTGACGACCCGAAGCTGCCCGCCATGCGCGGTGACGATGGACCGGCATATGGACAACCCGAGGCCCAGGCCGTGGGTCTTGGTGGTCATGAACGGCTCGAAGATGCGATTGATCAGCTCGGGCGAGACGCCGGGCCCGCGATCGACGACGACGAGCTGCTGGCGACCGTTGCCGTCGCGGGCGGTCGAAATTTCGAAACTCCTGTCAGCGTCTGCGTTGCCGACCATGGCCTCGCACGCGTTCATGATCAGGTTCAATAGGACCTGCTGCAGCTGCACAAGGTCGCCTCGGATATCCGGCAGACCGGGCGTGAACCGGGTTGTCACCGCGACATTGCGCTCGATCAGCTCGCTACGCGCCAATTCGAGCACGTCTTTCGCGAGACCGTTGAGGTCGAGCGGCCGGAGGTTCGCTTCGCCTTTCTTCATCAGCGCATGAAGGCGATTGATGACCTCGCCCGCCCGCTTGTCGTCGTCGCCGATATCGCTGAGGATTTCGCGCACTTCGTCAAGATCGACGGGAGTCTTGGCCAGCAGGCGCTGTGCGGCCTGGGCGTTGCTCAGGATGGCCGTCAGCGGCTGGTTCAGCTCATGCGCCAATGCACCGGAAAGCTCTCCGAGGATCGCAACGCGGGCAAGATGCGTTACTTCGTCTCGGCCCTTCTTCGCTTCGAGAACCGCGCGCCGTCGCTTGCGGTCCTGGATCAATAGTCCCATGATAAGCAGCGACTGCACCAGCAGCACGGCGATCAGCGCGATGATTTGCCCGCGGTAGAGGTCCCAGAGGGATGGATCCTTGAAGCGGGCGGTCGTGCCAGCCGGCAGATTGGCTTCGCTCAGCCCCCAGCGACGCAGTTGCCGCCAGTCCACCACGAAATAGGCCGTCTGGAGCACGCGCGAGGATGCCGCGTCAGGCCTTTCGCCAGCAAGAACCCTGAGCGCAATTTTCGCGGCTGCCTCGCCCATGTCCTCGAACGTATTCATGTATCCGCCGACGATACCGACGCCCAGTAACGTGTCATAGACAGCAAAGACCGGAGCGTTCGCCGCCGCGGCCACTTGCCCGGCGGAATCGGTCCCGTAGAACTGCGCGCCGGCTCCATCCTCGAGAACGCTGAGGTAGATCACGACTGAATGTTGCGGCAGATGCGCCAGTTCGCGGAGCAGATCCTGCATCGGCATGGCCGAGAGGTAGATCAGATTCAGCCGCTTCTCATATGCTTTGAACTTGTCGTGGGCGACATCCTCCCATGCCCGATCGAAATTCGACGCGCCCGTGACGACCGCGATATGTTGCGTATCGGGAAGGAGGCGAAGGGCGAGTTCCAAGGTCGTCAGCGCGTCGAAGCGGCTTGCAATTCCGCCCGCATTGGAAGGCAGTTTCATTGCACGCAAGGATTCCTCGCGGACGCCGGCATAGATCACAGGGGCGTCCCAGGAGAGCGTGGCCTGATACTTGATTGCAAAATCCAGCGCCTGGGAGCCGAGCGCGAATACCGTGTCGAACCGGGTCCTGGCATACTTCTCGCGAATGAAGCCTACCAGCCGCGCCTCCTGCTCGGCCTCAGGGAACCGCACCATATCGAGATACTCGGTGAAATACTCGAGGCGGCCGGGCGCGCCCGCTTCCAATGACGTCTTGATGCTGTTGCTCACGAGTTGATTGGCAGGAAGAAGGCTGTCGTTCGAGAAAAGCATCAGGACGCGCAGCCGGTGGTCCGGCGCCTGCGCCATCGCGCAACCGGGGTCGAAGGCCGGCGCCGCGGACGCGCAAACCCACACCACGAGCGCCGCAAACCGACGCAAGCTAAGCGACCACCGGACATCGATGGCCTTGGTCCCGACGCCCTTCATGACCCACCGGGCGCAATGTCGACAGGGCGATGCCCTGAATGCGCTGTTGTATTCGCAGTGCGGATTCCGAAAATAGCAACAAGCTAGGGGTGGAGTCGAGGGGGCCGGCAGGATTGCTCGACCGCGCTTGCCTGCGGTTGTTTGGCAACAATGCCGCGCCCCCGTGAGGCGCCTGCCGCGCATGATCGGCCGCCGTATTGGACCAAGGTCCAATTGCGCGCGGATCGGCCATGCCCGCAAGCTGCTGCCTAGAAGCATACAGCAAGAATACAGCACGGTAGGGATGCGCTTGGTGGCCTTGCCGGAGCGGCGCCGCACTGCGCGATGGCGTGCGCTGACAGGTGACTTGCTTGTTGCGTTGGCGATAGCGGGTCCCAGCGCGGACGACGATCTCCGTCAGCGAAGGATCGTATTGGACCAAGGGCCAATTGCGGCCGGCCCTGGCCGGGCCTATGAGGAAGCCGTTCGGGAGTGAAATCGCCGGAACCGGGCACCGTGCTGTTCGGCAAAACCGATCTTTGGGGGAAATCCATGTCTCTTTGGGGAAAATCCGTGTCCGATCTCAAACTGATGGCGAAGGTGGCGCTCGTGGCGACGCTGTTCGCTGTGGCCGCGGTCCTATCGGGCTGCGCCAGCAACATCAAGCAGATGGAAGAGGTGCAAGCGACCGGTGGCACGCCCTTCACCCAGGCGCTGACGGAGGAGTACCGCTCCTTCGTCGCCCATGAGAAGGACGAGCGCGACTGGTCGGCCGCCGACTATTTC
>JBGPEQ010000214.1:0-6903 GCA_041482855.1 Dongiaceae bacterium
CGCGTGGGCGTCACCTCGCAACGCGAGATCGAGTCCGCCGTGCGCACGGGAATCGAATCCGGCAAGCTCAAGGGCCGCAAGACGGTGAACGCCCGCATGACCCTGGTGATCGATGCGCTTGGCCTCAAGTACGAGATCGCCGAGGATATCGCGTTCGACTGAGCGCGCCGCCCTGAGCGAAGCCGGCCGCCGGCGCGGCTGATGCGCGCGTCGGCCGCTGTCGTGCGATCGGCCGTCAGTCCGAGCTGGTGGTGTCGCCGGAAGTCCCGTCGGCCGGCGGCGGCGTGGTATCGCCGGTCGTGCCGTCCGAAGGCGGCGGCGCGCTGGCGTCCGGCGCCGGCATCGTGTTGTCCGGCGACCCCATGAAGTTGAACTCCTTGCCATTCACCAGGAACTGTCCCTGCGGCGTGAAGTCGAGGTCGTAGTGATCGGTCACGGCGCCGTCGGTGGCCGTCTGCCGGTTGCTGAAGCCGCGAATGACCTGGAGGCCGGCGATCTCCTCGCCCTGCGGCCCGCCATGGGCCGTCGCCGCTTCGATCAGCGCATCGAGGCCGGTGACATCGACCGCCATCTTGCCGACGGCCCCGAACATGGATTCCGCCGAGGCCTCGATGATGCCGCTGAGCTGCGCCCGCGCCAGCGCCAGCGCCAGGTGCGAATCCGTCACATCGACCCGCGCCTTGCCGTTGACCAGGGATTGCTGCAGCAGTCCCATGAACATCATCATGGCCATGCTCGAACCCTGGTCGGTCGACAAATCGGCCGAGGAGAGCGTATCGATAGCGCCCTTCCACAGCTCCTGCACCGGCAGGTTCTCGAGCGCGATGTTGACGGCGACTCCCCGCGGCAGCATGTCCTGCTCGGTCGGCGGGATGTCGTTGACGACCAGGCCGGCGTGATTGAGCGACAAGGCGATGCGCCCGATGGCCTGGTCGAAGCCCTCGGCGCCGAAGGTAAGTGCGCTCGTCGGCAGGCTGAAGACCTCCTTGCCGGTCCCGTCGCGGAAGCTGATGGCGCTCACTCTGATGTTCGAGTTCGAGCTGGCGAACAGCGGGCTGGCGCCCCGCAGCGTCGCCACCAGTTGAGGATCGGGCAGCGGCGTCGACGCCGGCGCTGACGGATCCGCCTCCATGCTCTTCGTCATCGCCTCCATGCGGTCGCGCACTGCCGCCCACCCCTTGGCATTGTAGTCGCGCGTGTTGGAGGTGCCGTCGATCGCGCCGAGCGCGAACATGCCGTCGGGAGAATTCACGTTGAGGGCGGAGAGATGGAGCGTGCCGTCCTGGTCCCAGCGGCCATTGCCCTTGTCGTTGCTAGCGATCTTCGCGCCGATCTCGCCGAGCGACAGCGCCATGTTGTCGGCGGTGCTCACGATCTTGACGTCGCGATAGCCGGCATCGAGCTGCATGAAGGTGTCGAGCGAGCGCGACCACACGGCGGTAAATTGCTGCGACGGAAGGGAAATGCTGCCGTCCACGCCGCCGTCAGGGGTCTTGTGGGGAATCTCCGCCGGGATCTTGACATCGCCGACATGATAAAGGTCGTCGCCTTCCGGCGTCAGGCTGAAGCTGACGGTGCCGATCTCGAAATGGCCGGTCGCATCGGGCGCCCATCGGAGATCGGGGATCGTCACCACGTAGGCCGATCCGGCGGCGGCGACATCGACGGCGCCGTGGCTCAGCATGGCCTCTTCGCCGGCGGCGCCGGTTCCCGCCAGCGGCTTGAGGGCGCCCTCCACCTCCTGCCTGATCTGCGCCGCCTGGTCCTGGGCCATGGCCGGCGCGCCCGCGGCAACGAACAATGCCACGCCGAAAAGCCACCCGATCTTCCGCATCGATATTCCCCTCTTTGGATAGTGCCGGCCGTAGCCATGAGAAGCCGCCGTCGGCCGCAGAATAGCGTAGGAGTACCACGCTAGCCGAATCTTTGCGGCCGGCCTGTGATCGCCATCACGGAGGTTTGAAGTTAGGGGTCGGGCGCTAGGGGATCGAGAGGGCGGCGGCCGAGAGGTCGAACGCCCGTCCGTTCACCACGACCGGGCCGTTCGCCGCCGCGTTGATGTCGTACCGGTCGACGATGGCGCCATCGGCCGCCGCCTCGCGCCGCGCCAGCCCACGCAACAGCATCAGCTGCAGCCAGCCGAGGTTGGAACCGGGCTGCGGCGGCGCCGAGGCGACGGCGTTGACGGCCGTGTCGAGGCCGGTGATCGTCAGGCCGACGTCGACGGCGGCATCGCGGCGGAGAAAGCCACCCTGGCTTCGCGACCACAGGCCGGAGAGCCTGCGAGGGACGAACCGCCAGATGCCATCGACCCGCCCGTCGGCGCCGCGATGGGCAAATCCGTTCGCCGCCGCGACCCGGTCGACGCGATAGGCATCGCCGCCCACCGGCGACAATCGGAAGCTCACGATGCCGATGTCGAGAATGCCCGGATCGTTGGCGGCCAGCTTCATCGCCACGTCGGCCACCGTGACTCCATAAGCGCTGCCTTCCCGTACGATCTCGACCGCCCCGTAGCTGAATCCCTGCGACGGATCGAGCCGCGCCAACCGCGCGAGCGCCCGTTCGACCTCGGCCTGAACCGCCGCGGATCGATCGCCCGCGAAGACAGTCGTCGCTGCCATCGCGGCGAACAAGAACACCAACAGGAGCAGACCCAGTCGCCGCATCCATTGTCCCCGCTTGTCGTTGCGTCAAAGCGATCGGCACTGGAACAGTAAATTGCAGCCAGAGTTCGGCAGCGTTCTCGCGGGCAGATGGGGTATTCACGATCTTCAGGACGCGCACTCTGCGTCCTTCGACAAGCTCAGGATGAGGGTCTTTCTTTGTGCCACAAAGATTCCCCCTCATCCTGAGCCTGTCGAAGGACGCAAGATTGTCCTGCAGCGATGTGCGGATCGCTGGCGTTCTGGGCGAAAGCCGCTATTGCTGCGGCTGGCCCATCATCGCGCCGAACATGTCGAACGGCTTGCCGTTGATCGTCATCTTGCCGTCCGGCCCGAGCGCGATGGCGTAGCGGTCGACCACCTTGTTGTCCGCCGCCGTCTCGCGATTGCTGAAGCCGCGGACCATGTCGAATGCGCCGCTGGCGCCGGCGGCATCTTCCGGCGGCATCGACTGCTTGGCGGCATCGGCGATGGCATCGAGTCCGCCGACTTCGACATTGGCATTGCCGGACGCGCCCATGGGCGAGGCGGCGTCGGCCTTGATGTTGCCGTCCATCTTGAGCCGCGCCGCCGGCGCTTCCAGCTCGAAATTGGTGAGTCGGAACGCACTGCCGGCCTGGCTGGCAAGCTGGACCATCTGCATGCCGAAGCCCTGCATCGCCTGTTGGGACGCCGCTTCGTTGCCCGGCTGCAGGGCGCCGCTGGCGAACAGATCGAGCCATGCCGACCACAGCTCTTTTGCCGGCAGATCGTCGAGCGCATAGCCGAACTTCACCATGGTCGGAATGAACTGCTTGTTCTTGGCGACCTCAGGATTGAGGTCGGCCGCCGGCACCTTGAGGCCGACCAGGCTCATATTGAAACTCAGCCCCGCCTTCGGCTGGTCCAGCGTCGTACCGCCGCCGTCGATGACCAGATGCTCGGCGCTGAAGAGGTCGCCGCTCGTCGCGTCCTTGACCTTCATGCCCGCCAGATCCATATGCGTCGACAGCGCGGCGATCATGCCGAGATAGCCCTTGAGGCGGCCGATCAGCGTGGGATCGGCGGGCTTTCCTTCGCCCGCGCCCATCAACAGCGCCTGCCAATCCGCGCTGAAGGCGCGCAGGTCTGCCAGCTTGGCGCCCTTCACCTCCGATTTGAAATCGCCGCTGTCGAAGACGCCGGAGCCATTGGGACCCGTGATGGCCAGGGTCTTCAGCGTCCCCGTCGTCGTCTGATCGAACAGGCCGTTGCCCTTGTCGTCGCTCGCCGACTTCATCGTAACCTCGGCCAGGTCGACCACCGTGCCCTGGAGCGCCGATCCACTGATCTTGATGCCGCCATACTTGGCGTCGCCGGACAGGAAGCTGTGGTATTTCGTGGACAAGAGGCCCGCCCAGGACTGGGAGCCGATATCCACGACGAAATCGCCCTGCGGCCCCTTGAACGCTAACTTGCTCGGCACCTTTCCATCGGTGATGTCGTACTGGTCGTCGCCCTTCGGCACGACATGCATCTCGACGTCGCCAAAGACGAACGGCTCGACGCCCGCGACGAGGAACTTCACGCCCTTGATCGTGACCTTGGCCTTGTCGCCGTCAGCGACGGCGTCGACGCCGTCATAGCCGAGATACTTGTGTCCCTCGGCGCCGGAGATCGCATCCATCTCGGCGGTGAAGTCCTTCTTGACCTTGTCGAGATCGATCCCCTGCTTGGAACAAGAGGGCAGAACGGCGAGACCGACGATCAGCAGAGAGGCGTAGAGCAGCCGCATCGCAAAACTCCAATTGACGGGCGGCCCGGAATTGGACCGCGCGGGGAAGACGGTGGCCCGAATCGGCGGCCGAGTATGACCGGCCGGTCAGCGCCGCGCCACCATCAGCTTCTTGATTTCGGCAATGGCCTTGGCGGGATTGAGGCTCTTCGGGCAGGTCCGGGTGCAGTTCATGATGGTGTGGCAGCGATAGAGGCGGAACGGGTCCTCGAGATCGTCGAGCCGCTCGCCCGCCGCCTCGTCGCGGCTGTCGGCGATCCAGCGATAGGCCTGCAGCAGGATCGCGGGCCCGAGATAGCGCTCGCCGCTCCACCAATAGCTCGGGCAGCTGGTGGTGCAGCAGAAGCAGAGGATGCATTCCCAGAGACCGTCGAGCTTCGCGCGCTCCTCCGGCGCCTGCAGCCGCTCGCGTTCCGGCGCCGGCGTCTTGGTCTTGAGCCACGGCTCGATCGAGGTGTACTGGGCGTAAGCGCGCGTCAGGTCCGGCACCAGGTCCTTCACCACGGGCATGTGCGGCAGCGGATAGATCCCCACCGCGCCCTTCACCTCCGAGATGTATTTGGTGCAGGCGAGCGTGTTGGTGCCGTCGATGTTCATGGCGCAGGAGCCGCACACCCCCTCGCGGCAGGAGCGCCGGAAGGTGAGCGTCGAATCGATCTCGTTCTTGATCTTGATGAGCGCATCCAGGACCATCGGTCCGCACTCAGCAAGATCGATCTCGTAGCTATCGAGCCGCGGATTCTCGCCATCGTCCGGATTCCAGCGATAGACTTTGAACGCCTTCGGCGTCTTGGCGCCCGCCTTCCCGGCGAAGCGCTTGCCCTCGCGGACCTTGGAGTTGGCGGGAAGTGTGAATTCGGCCATTGCTACTGGAACCTACGATGATTTGGCCCTCGGCGCTGGCATGACCAGCGTGCGTCCTTCGACAAGCTCAGGATGAGGGGCAATCTTGATGGCACGAAGAAAGCCCCTCATCCTGAGCTTGTCGAAGGACGCACCGCGCAGATCCCACGGTCATGCAGCAACCAATCGCCTCTACAAAATCGCCGTATTAGCGCCATATCAGTTCTCGACCGCGATTGGTGAGGATGAATTTCGCGTCGTCAAACTCGACATAGTCGCCTTGATACAGCGCCCGCATCACGGCTTTATCGGGCCATATAAACTGCCCATCTGAGCATGGCAATCCATCGCTGGAGAACGCTGCCCCGGCAAGCTCAACGTATCCACGAAGGTACGCAATTGATCGGGGGCTCGTAGGGTTCGGATGACCAGATCGCCCGTCGAGATAGAATTCGATTGCGCGCCGCCGAGCGTCTGGACGCGATTTCGGCGTGTCCGACGACTGGAATTCGCGATCCAGGCGATGCTGTAGACGGTGAGCATGCCAAGTCATCACTCGTCTTGCTTCTGAAGAATCGAACACCGCAAATCCTCAATACACCCGCGCCTTCGGCGGAAAGGCCTGCACGTCGTTGGTCAGCGGCTGCAGATGCACCGGCCGGTAGTCGATGCGCGGCTTGCCGTCCTCGCCGCACCAGACGATCGTGTGCTTCAGCCAGTTGACGTCGTCGCGCTCGGGGTGGTCCTCGCGCGCATGGGCGCCGCGGCTTTCCGTGCGGTTGAACGCAGAGTTGATGGTCACCACGGCCTGACAGAGCAGGTTGTCGAGCTCCAGTGTCTCCATGAGGTCGCTGTTCCAGATCAGCGAGCGGTCGCTGACGGCGAGATCGGCGCGGCTGTCCCAGCACCGCCGCAGCTTCTCCACGCCCTCCTGCAAGACCGGCCCGGTGCGGAAGACCGCGCAGTGGGACTGCATGGCCTTCTGCATCTCCAGCCGCAACGCCGCCGTCGGCGTGCCGCCCTTGGCGTGGCGCAGGCGGTCGAGCCGCGCCAGCGCCGCTTCGCCGGCTTCGGCCGGCAACGGCGCCTGGCTTTCGCCCGGCTTGACGATCTCGGCGCAGCGCAGAGCAGCGGCGCGGCCGAACACGACGAGATCGAGCAGCGAGTTGGAGCCGAGCCGGTTGGCCCCGTGCACGCTGACGCAGGCCGCCTCGCCGATCGCCATCAAGCCGGGCACCACCGTATCGGGATCGCCGTTCAGCTTGGTCACGGCCTCGCCGCGATAGTTCGCGGGGATGCCACCCATGTTGTAGTGGCAGGTCGGCAGGACCGGGATCGGCTCGCGCGTCACGTCGACGCCGGAGAAGATGCGCGCCGTCTCGGAGATGCCGGGCAGCCGCTCATGCAGGATCTTCGCGTCGAGATGCTCGAGATGGAGAAAGATGTGGTCCTTGTTGGGGCCGACGCCGCGGCCCTCGCGGATCTCGACGGTCATGGAGCGGCTGACCACGTCGCGCGATGCCAGGTCCTTGGCGTGCGGCGCGTAGCGCTCCATGAAGCGCTCGCCCTCGGAATTGGTGAGATAGCCGCCCTCGCCGCGCGCGCCCTCGGTGATCAGGCAACCGGCGCCGTAGATGCCCG
>JBGPEQ010000215.1:0-6896 GCA_041482855.1 Dongiaceae bacterium
CAAACCGCACGCGCTCGTCCATGGCACAGATCTCTTTCCAGGGCATCGGCAGGTCCTCCCTGCCGACAGTAAAAATCTGTCAACCATGTCTCCGGTCCAATCTGTCAATAATCTATCCGGTTCGAACCCCCCCACCTAACCTCCCCCACTTCGTGGGGGAGGAATCATTGCCGAACCCTCCCGCCTGTATCGGTGTTTCGTGATTCCGGGTACTTAAGGTATCGTTCCGGCCCCTCGACCCCTATGGAGCTTACCCGTGAACGGCGATGGCAATCTGGCGTTGTTCTGTGATTTCGAAAACATCGCCTTGGGCGCGCGCGACGCCAATGCGAGCTTCGACATACAGCCGGTACTGCAAAAGCTTCTCCTCAAGGGCAGCATCGTCGTGAAAAAGGCGTATTGCGACTGGGACCGCTACAAGGAGTTCAAAGCCAAGATGCACGAGGCCGCCTTCGAGCTGATCGAAATCCCCCATGTTCGCCAATCCGGCAAGAACTCGGCGGATATCCGCATGGTCGTGGACGCGCTCGATCTCTGCTACACAAAGGCGCACATCGACACGTTCGTGATCATCTCCGGCGATTCCGATTTCTCGCCGCTGGTCAGCAAGCTTCGAGAGAATGCCAAGACGGTGATCGGCGTCGGCGTGAAGAACTCCACGTCGGACCTGTTGATGAGCAATTGCGACGAATTCATCTTCTATGACGATCTGGTCGTGAAGCGCGATCCAACCCGCAGGCGCAGGCGTCGCGAGCCCGGCGCGAAGGTAGAGAAAGCCTTGAAGGCGGAGGAGAAGACGCCGACGGGGTCGGACGATCGGGCGCAGGAGGCGATCGATCTGGTGCGCGAGACCATCGAGGCGCTCTACGCGGAAAGAGGCGATACGGCGAAACTCTGGGGCTCGATGGTCAAGCAGACATTAAAGCGGCGCCAACCGAGCTTCAACGAGTCGTTCTACGGCTTTGGCTCATTCAACGACCTGCTTGAGGAAGCCCAGGCGCGACGCCAACTGGAGCTCGAGATGGACGAGAGGTCAGGAGGCTATGTGATCCGTCGCGTCGCCCGGGAATCGTAGTCGCAGGTTCTTGGCGCCCGCTGCGCATTCATGATCCCGCACGCTAAAGCGGTGCAAGCTCGGCGAGGTCGCGCTTGAAGGGCAGGGCGTCGCCGATGTCCTGGGCATCCAGTTCCTGCGCATAGCGATGCCCCGCATAGACGGCAGCGGCGATGATGCCGGGCGCATGAGCGTCGCCGATCAGCTTGACGGAAGCGATGCCGGCCGCACCCCACTCGCCGCGTCGCGCCTGGAGTTCGAGGTAGAGACCGTCGCACGGGTCGCGAGCGGTCACCAGCAGCACCGAGTCGCAGGCGATCGATGACGGCTTGCCCGTGAATGTGCACGCGATTTCCACACCGCCGCGCTCCACGCGCGTCAGCGCGCGATGCGGCCGAATGTCGACGCCGAGCTGCAGCAGCCGGGTCTGAATCTTTTCCTGCTCCAGCGTGTTGCGCGCCCAGTTCGCGACCTCTCCCGCCGGCGTCACGAACGTCACGCGTCGACCATCCTGCACCAACAGCTCGGCGAGCACGCTCCCCATATAGTAGTGATCGTCGTCATAGAGCAGGACATGCCCGCCGCCCGGCCGCCCGCCGGCCATCACGTCGTCGGGCGTCAGCAGCTCGGCGCCATCGGCGATCGGGATCGGCGCATGGTGGAAGCGGGCCGTGCCGTCGCGCCGCCACTCGGCGCCGGTCGCGATGACCGCATGCTTGAACCCATATTCGAGCACGTCATCCGCGCTCAGCCGGCTGTCGAGAAACGTCTCGACATTCGGCATCTGCTTCAGCTGCTGCAGCCGGTAGTCGCGCACCCGCGCCCAGGCCGCCAGGCCGGGCAGCCGGCTTTCGCGGGCGACGCGGCCGCCGAGTTCCCGCCCCGCTTCCGCCAGCGCCACCGCATAGCCGCGGCGGCCGAGGGCACGCGCGCATTCGAGGCCGGCCGGCCCGCCGCCGACGATCAGCACCTTGGCGTCCGACTGCTGCGGGCGGATGCGCTCGGGATGCCAGCCCTTGCGCCACTCCTCCCCCATGGTCGGGTTCTGCGTGCAGCGCGATGGCGACATCGTCATGTCGCCGGTGATGCAGACGTTGCAGCCGATGCATTCGCGGATGTCGTCGAGCCGCCCCTCGGCGATCTTGTTCGGCAGGAAGGGATCGGCGATCGACGGCCGCGCCGCCCCGATCAGGTCGAGGATGCCGCGCCGCACCTGCGACACCATGGTATCAGGCGAGGTGAACCGCCCGACGCCCACCACCGGCTTCGTCGTCAGCTTCTTGATGCCGGCGACGTAAGGCTCCTGGAATCCCTCCGGCGTGAATCGCGAGGTGCCGGAGTCGTTCGCCCAGTCCGAGAGCGTCACGTCCCACAGGTCCGGCAGCTCCGCCATCAGCGCGATGACCTCGTGCATTTCCTCCCGGTGCAGTCCGGCCGGCCCCAGCAGCTCGTCGATGCTGACGCGCACGCTGACGCCGCAGCGGTCGCCGACCGCGTTCTTCACGTCCTCGGTGATCTCCCGCAGCAGCCGCGCCCGGTTGGCGAGCGAGCCGCCATACTCGTCGATGCGGCGGTTGTAGCGGCGCGACAGGAAATGCTGCGGCGTTCCGAAGCCATGGGCGGCGTAGAGACAGACGATGTCGTATTCCATCCGCTTCGCGCGCACCGCCGCGTTCACATACCAGCGGCGCAGGTTGCGGATGTCGTCCTTGTCCATGGCGCGGGCCTGCACGGGATCGGCGTAGTAGGTGATGATCGGCGTGTGCGAGGGCGCCAGCGGGATCTCCCGCGTATAGAGATTGGAGCCGTTCATGCCGGCATAGGCCAGCTCGATGCCGGCGAGCGCGCCATGGGCATGCACGCGCTCGGCGACCCGCGCCAGCATCGGCATGTCGCGGTCGTCCCAGAGGCGCAGCTCGATGAACGGCGTGATCTCCGAGGTGTGATGGATGTCCGCCTGCTCGGTGCAGACCACGCCCCAGCCGCCCTCGGCCTTCACCTCCCGCATCGCCGTCATGGCCGTGGGATCGCGGAAGCCCAGCCCGTTGCAATGCGGCACCTGGAAGAACCGGTTCTTCGCCGTCACCGGCCCGATGCGCACGGGCTCGAACAGAATGTCATAGCGGGGGTCACGGGGCATCGCTTGGTCCGATCATGCGAGTAGGCGGAATTGCGGGCGGCCGCGCAATTCACGACCGTATTTTCCTGTCCCCCTCCATTCTGTCACACTCATTTCGGTGCGCGCCACATGGGCGACGGCAGCGCAGCCGGTAATCGGGAGCGCTTGCCATGGAATTGAAGGTTGGCGATGGACTCAATGCCGATCCCCAAACCGACGACATCGTGCAGGCCGTCGATGCGAAGCCTCAGGGCGCGAACTGGCACATCCGTCTCCAGTCGGACGGCGGTGATCATATCGAGGCCTTCGCTGGAGAAGACGGGCTTTACCGCCTGGCCTCCGTCGACCGCGGGCGCCGCTTCGATGCCGCCGGCCCCGTCGACGCCGAAACGCTGAAGACCGTTCTCGTCTACTATCTGAACGGCGATAGCGATTGGCGGCGCCAATGCCGCTTCGTTGGCGATAAATCGAAGGGGAGCCGAGCGAAGGCGAGCCGCCGCATCAGCTCGGAGCCGCCGGCCTGGGCGGTCATCCTCGTCGTCGCCTCGTTCTTCACGGTCCTGCTGCCGCTCGCCCTGCCGGAGTCCTGGCGCGCCCATCTGCCCGACGGCTTCGGCATCGTCGCGATCTTCGTCGTGCCGTTCTTCGTCATGGCCTTCGCCATGGTCGCCAACAAGATGCTGGTGGCGCGCCGCGCATCCCGTTGGTCGCAAGCCGCCGGGCGGATCACGAAATCGGCCGTCGCGGCGAGCCATCGCCAGAAGGCGGGCGCCGCCACCGAGGTGGCCAACGTCCCGGCGATCGAATATGAATTCACCGCCAAGGACGGCAAGTTCACGGGCACGCGCATCAGCATCGGCGAGGATACCGGCGGCGCCAACACCGAGGCGACGCTGGCGCGCTATCCGGTCGGCGCCGCCGTCACGGTCTATTACGATCCCGCCGACCCCGAGAGTTGCGTGCTCGAACGCGAAATACCCAAGGAGGTGCCGAAGGGCTGCCTGGCGATTCTGGCGATCCTCGCCGTGCTCGGCTTCGGCGGTTACTGGCTCGTCGGGCATTTCATGAGCTTCATCGGGCCTTATATGGACGAGGGCCGGGGCCGCGTCGTCGTCATCGCCACGGGCATCGGGATCGTCCTTCTCATGCTCTTCTTCGGCTCGCGGTTCGCGGCGAAGGAGGGCAAGGGCTGGCCCGTCGTGCGCGGCAAGGTCGTGGAGAGCGGCACGGCGAGCTACCGCCGGGCGTTCAAGGGGCGCACGAGCGCCTATTATGCCCCGGTGGTCGAATATTCCTATCTGGTGAACGGCCACGAATACCGCAGCCGACAGATCAAGCTCGACGACAAGGACGAGGGTACGCGCGCCGAGGCCGAACGGATCGCGGCGCGCTACCCCAAGGGCAGCGATGTCGACGTGCACTACGATCCGGAATACCCCGGCAGTGCCGCGCTGGAGAACCCGGCTCGCACCGTCTGGATTCTCCTCGCCCTCGCCGTCGGCTGTTTCGGCGTGGCGATCTATGCCGGTGAATTCTATCGCTAGCCGCGATTTCATCGCGCCGAATGCGCTTCGCGCCATCGTGTTCGTGCCAGTGTCTTCGGGTCACACGACAGTCCACTTGCCGCAAGAGGCGATGTGCGACTGCGCATTTCCAGCAACTCAGGCTCTCCGGCCCATCGCCTACAGCTCGGCGATGCCGCGGCGCGCCAGCTCGTCGGCGCGCTCGTTCTCGGCGTGGCCGTTATGGCCGCGCACCCAGAACCACTTGACGTCGTGCTGCGCCTGCGCCGCCTCCAGCCGCTGCCAGAGATCGACGTTCTTCACCGGCTTCTTGTCGGCGGTCCGCCAGCCCCGGCGCTTCCAGTCATGGATCCACTCGGTGATGCCCTTCATCACGTACTGGCTGTCGGTGTGGAGCCGCGCCTTCACCGGCCGCTTCAGGCTCTCCAGCGCCATGATGGCCGCCATCAGCTCCATGCGGTTATTGGTGGTCGCGCCTTCGCCGCCATGAAGCTCCTTCTCCTCCCCGTCATAGCGCAGGAGGACGCCCCAGCCGCCCGGCCCGGGATTGCCGCTGCAGGCCCCATCGGTGAAGATGTCCACGACCTTCGCGGCCGGCTTTTCAGGGGCGTCCGTTTGCTTTTTCATTCACCCACTCTAAACGAGCATCTCAGCGTCGCAAGGCGGCCTCTCAGCGCTCTCTTGTGTGCCGAAAGTGAACATAGTCATGTCGTTGAAAAATAATGGCTATTTTTTAATGCATGGGGTTGTTTTGCAGAATCGATGTTTCCGGTGCAAGGAGAGGGAATGACCGACCGCCTGAAGGACAAGACCGCCATCGTCATCGGCGCCGCCCGCGGCATCGGCGCCGGCATCGCCGAGGTGTTCGCCGCCGAGGGCGCCAGGCTCGTCATCGCCGACGCCCTGGAAGCCGAAGGCAAGGCCACCGCCGCGCGCCTGGGCCAGACGACGGAGACCATGGCGTTCTCCATGGACGTCAGCAGCCCGGCCGACAACAAGGCGCTGGTCGAGGCCACGCTGGCGCGCTTCGGCCGCGTCGACATCCTCGTGCAGAACGCCGGCATCTATCCGCTGACCATGATCGCCGACATCGATCCGGCCGAGTGGGACCGGGTGCTGGCCGTCAACCTCAAGGGCGTGTTCCTGGCCTTCCAGGCCTGCCTGAGGCCGATGCAGGCGCAGCGCTACGGCCGCTGCGTCTTCACCTCCTCGATCACGGGACCGCGCGTCACCGCCCCCGGCCACGGCCACTACTCCGCCAGCAAGGCCGGCATCGTCGGCTTCATCCGCGCGGCCGCGCTGGAAGCGGCGCCTTACGGCATCACCGTCAACGGCCTCGAACCCGGCAACATCATGACCGAGGGCATGAAGCTGCACCGCTCGCCCGACTTCATCCGCACCATGGAAGCAGCGGTCCCGCTGGGACGCCTGGGCACGCCACGCGACGTCGGCCAGGCCTGCGCCTTCCTCGCCTCCGACGAGGCCGCGTTCATCACGGGCACCACGCTCGTCATCGACGGCGGCCAGATCATCGTGGAGGCGAAGACCTGACCGCCCGCCAGTCCGCGAGGTTGACCAACACCACCCCGGCGAGGATGAGGCCGAAGCCGCCGAGCAGCGACAGATCGGGCACCTCGCCGAGGCTCAGCAGCGAGAGCAGGATGCCCATCGCCGGCACCGCCAGGAACGACAGCGAGCTGGTGACCGCCGGCAGCGCCCGCGAGATCGAGGTCGCCGCCCAGAACGCGAAAGCGGTGGCGATCGGCCCGTTATAGACGAGGGCGTAGATCAGCTGCGGCGACCAATCCGGCTCGGCGTTGCCCTCGAAGACCGCGGCCACCGGCGTCACCAGCACCGCCGCGAACAGCAACTGCCAGGGCGTCAGCTGCAGCGGCGAGAGGTGCCATTTATGGGCGCGGATATGCAGCACGGAGATGCCCCAGATCATGGCCGCGAACATGAGCAGCAGGCTGCCGATCACCACGTCGCGGTTCGTCCAGTCGAGGCCGAGCGGATTGAACAGCACGGCGATGCCGACCAGGCCGAGCGCCACCCCCGCCCACTTCAGCGCCCCGATCTTCTCGCCGAGAAACAGCATGGCGCCCGGCACCACCCAGAGCGGCGTGGTGTAGACGAGCACCGCGGCGCGCCCGGCGGCGACGTGGCTGAGGCCGAAGTTCACGGTCGGCTGAAACAGCGC
>JBGPEQ010000216.1:0-6883 GCA_041482855.1 Dongiaceae bacterium
AAGAACATCACCGACTCCGGAGCGTTTGTCGATTTGGGCGGCATAGACGGCTTACTGCACGTCACCGACATCGCCTGGCGGCGGGTCAATCATCCGACCGAGGTGCTCAATATCGGCCAGCAGGTGAAGGTCAAGATCATCAAGATCAACCACGAAACCCACCGCATCTCGCTCGGCATGAAGCAGCTCGAGGCCGATCCCTGGGAGGGCGTGGAAGTCAAATATCCGGTCGGCGCCAAATACACGGGCCGCGTCACCAACATCACCGATTACGGCGCCTTCGTGGAGCTGGAGCCGGGCATCGAGGGCTTGGTGCACGTCTCCGAGATGAGCTGGACCAAGAAGAACGTGCATCCCGGCAAGATCGTCTCGACCAGCCAGGAGGTCGAGGTCATGGTGCTCGACGTCGATCCGCAGAAGCGGCGCATCAGCCTGGGCCTGAAGCAGTGCCTCGACAATCCCTGGCAGAGCTTCGTCGAGAAGCAGCCGATCGGCACCGAGCTCGAGGGCGAAGTCAAGAACATCACGGAGTTCGGCCTGTTCGTCGGCCTGCCCGGCGAGATCGATGGCATGGTGCATCTCTCCGATCTCGACTGGCAGAAGTCCGGCGAGGAAGCCATCAAGGGTTTCAAGAAGGGCGACGTCGTGAAGGTCAAGATCCTCGACGTCGACGTCGAGAAGGAGCGCATCAGCCTGGGCATCAAGCAGCTGTCGAACGACCCGTTCGCGACCGCTGCCAGTCAGCATAAGAAGGGCGAAGTCGTCACCTGCACCGTGACAGCGGTGCAGGACAACGGCATCGAGGTGTCGCTTGGCGACGGCATGACCGGCTTCATTCGCAAGGCCGACCTGGCGCGCGAGCGCGGCGATCAGCGCCCCGACCGCTTCGCCATCGGCGAGAAGGTCGACGCCAAGATCACCGCGATCGATTCGAAGACACGCAAGTTGTCGCTGTCGATCAAGGCGCGCGAGGTCGAAGAAGACAAGCAGGCGATGGCGGAGTACGGCTCTTCCGACTCCGGCGCCAGCCTGGGCGACATCCTCGGCGCCGCCCTCTCCAGGGCGCAGAAGACCAAGGCCGATGTCCCGGACGCCAAGGCCAAGGGCAAGTCCGGCGCCAAGGACAAGGACGAAGAAGAAGCCGGCGAGGAAGCTTAGTCCCGAGCCGCCATCGGCGGCGCAGGCTTACGAGGGGTCCGGCCACCAGGTCGGACCCCTCGTCGTTTTGGTGGCCCGCAGAAAACAGTTATATTTGAGAGGGTTATCCTTGACGGTCGGGGCCAGGTTTGGCACTTTGGCCTCACCTTTCGTTGTCTTCGCGGGCTTCCAGGGGGACTGCCCATCATGACCAAGTCGGAGTTGATCCTGCGCATCGGCGAGCTCAATCCGCATTTGTACCATCGCGACGTCGAGCGCATCGTCAGCACCATCTTCGACGAGATTTCGGCGGCGCTGGCGCGCGGCGATCGCGTGGAATTGCGCGGCTTCGGCGCGTTTTCCATCAAGAAGCGCGATGCCCGGCTGGGCCGCAATCCGCGCACGGGCGCGCCGGTCCCGGTCTCCCAGAAGACCATCCCGTTCTTCAAGACGGGCAAGCAGCTCCGCGATCGGCTCAACGGCAAGGAGTCCGATGGCGAGGATTCGACGGAATCCTGATTCGCCGGTGCGCGCACCCCATCCGCACCAGCCGTCGGCGAGGCGGCGATGAAGCGATTGGGTTGGTGGATCGCCTTCGCGATCCTGACCGCGGCGGCGATCCTGTTCACCCTCTTCAACCTCGGGACCGCGGAGATCGATCTCGGGCTGTGGTCGGGGGCGGTGCCGGTCTTTGCGGTCGTGCTTGCCAGCCTGCTGGTAGGATTTGTCGCGGGAGTCTGCGTCGCCTGGGGCGCGGGGTACAGGCGGCGGCGGCGGCGGCGCGAGCATGCCGATCGAAACGCGGCGCTGGTGCGCCAGATCGACGAGTTGCGGCGCGATCAGGCGACACAGCCCCATAAGGTCATCGATACCGGCCAATCGAATCGCAGCAAGCTCGTGGTCGGCCTCTAGGCCCGACCCGGGAACCACGGGGTCAGAGTGCCCAAGAGCGAGGAGGCCCGATGCGCGTGCTCGTCGTCGGCGGAGGCATCGTCGGGCTGAGCACCGCCTGGGCCTTGGCGCGCGCCGAGCACAAGGTGGAGGTCTTCGACCAGGGCGGGCTGCCCAATCCGCTGGGCGCGTCGAACGACCAGCATCGCCTGATCCGCTACTTCTATCCGGACCGGGTCGGCTATTGTCGGCTGGTCGAGGACGCCTTTGCCGCCTGGGAGCGGCTGTGGGCGGCCTTCGGCCGCCGCCACTATGCCGAGACCGGCGCGCTCGCCGTCTCCGCCCGCGTCGACGACTGGACCGACCGCGCCCGCCGCACCATGGACCTAGCCGGCCTGCCCTATGAGCGCTTCGAGGGGGCCGAGGTGGCGCGCCGCTGGCCGTTCCTGCTGACCCGGGCGAACTATGCCATCCGCACCAAACGCGGCGGCGTCTTGTTCGCCGAGCGCATCATGACCGACCTGATCGCGCTCCTGGCCGGTCTGCAGGTCCAGCGCCACGCCAACTCTCTGGTCACCGCGATCGATAGCAGCCGCGGGACGATCACCCTCAAGGACGGCACGACGCGGAGCGCCGACGCCCTGGTGGTGGCCGCCGGCCCCTGGATCGGCCGGCTCTTTCCCGAGTTCCGCGAGCGCGTGACGCCCGTGCGCAACGCCCTGCTCTATCTCGACCCGCCGCCGCGGCTGATCGCGACCTGGGCGACCGCGCCGAGCATCATCGACTGCGGCGCCGACGGCGAAATCTATGCGGTGCCGCCGGTCGGCGGCACCAACCTCAAGTTCGGCGTCGGCGCCCACAGCCGCGCCGGCGATCCCGACCGCGACCGCGGGCTGGCGGGCGATGAGGCCAATCAGATCATGGGCCATCTGCGCAGCGTGATCGCCGATCTCGGCACCTACCGCCCGAAGGGTGTGCGCAGCTGCTTCTCGGCGATGACGAAGGACGACCGCTTCATCCTCGAGCGCCGCGAGCGCCTGTGGATCGTCAGCGCCTGTTCGGGCCACGGCTTCAAGTTCGGCGCCCTCACTGGCGAAATGGTGGCCGACGCCATGACCGAGAGGGAAGAGACCGAGGCCATCGCACGCCGGCTGGGAGGCTACTGACGCGGACGGCCGGGTGCGCTAGAAAGCCATCACCGATTGAAGAGGCCGTGCCCATGCCCGCGCAGATCTTTCTCGCCATCGATACCACGGAGGTGGCCACCGCCAGCGCGCAGGTGACGGTCACGCGCGGTGCTGTCGCCGGGATTAAGCTGGGCCTGGAGTTTTTCACCGCCCACGGGCCGCAAGGCGTGCGCGTCGTGGCAGTCGATGGCGTGCCGCTGTTTCTCGATCTCAAGCTGCACGACATTCCCAACACCGTGGCCGGCGCCGTGCGGGCGGTGACGCCGTTGCGGCCGGCCCTGCTCACGGTGCATGCCGGCGGCGGCGGCGCCATGCTGCGGGCCGCCCTCGATGCAGCCGACGAGGCCGCCGCCAAGGCCGGCATCGCGCGCCCACGGATAATCGGCGTGACCGTGCTGACGAGCCTCGCCGAGGCCGACATGGCTGCGATTGGCCAGCGAGGCCCGATCACCGACCAGGCCCGGCGCCTGGCCGCGCTGGCGAAGAGCTGCGGGCTCGACGGCGTCGTCTGTTCGCCGCACGAGATCACAGCCTTGCGCGCTGAATGCGGTGCCGACTTCCGGCTGGTGGTGCCGGGCATCCGTCCGGCCTGGGCGGCAGCGGGTGACCAGAAACGAGTCATGACGCCCGCCGAAGCGGCGCAGCTCGGCGCCGACTACCTCGTCGTCGGCCGGCCCATCACGGCTGCCGACGATCCGGCGGCGGCGGCGCGGCGCATCGCGGCGGAAGTCGTCGCGGCGGCCCCGGCGGCGTAGGTCGGCGGCGACCGCCCATGCCCGTACGTACAAAGATCTGCGGCGTCAACAGCCGCGCCGCACTCGACGCCGCCATCGCCGGCGGCGCCGGCTTCGTGGGCTTCGTGTTCTATCCGCCCAGCCCACGCGCGCTGACGACGGAGGCCGCGGCCGCGCTCGCCGCCGCCGTTCCGCCCGTGATCGCCAAGGTCGGCCTGCTCGTCGACGATCCCGACGAGCGCATCGCCGAAATCCTCGCACGCGTATCCCTGGACATGCTGCAGCTGCACGGCAAGGAGACGCCGACGCGCGTCGACGACATCAGGCGGCGCTTCGGCATCCCCGTCATGAAGGCGGTGAAGATCGCCGAGGCCGCCGATCTCGCGCTCGCCGATCGCTACATCGGCCATGCCGACTGGCTCCTGTTCGACGCCAAGCCGCCGCCGCAGATGACCGGGGCGCTCCCCGGCGGCAATGCGCTCTCTTTCGATTGGCAGCTGCTGGCCGGCCGCTCCTGGCCATCGCCCTGGATGCTGTCGGGCGGGCTGAGCTCCGACAATCTGGCTGAGGCCGTGCGCATCTCCGGCGCCCGCGTCGTCGACGTTTCCTCGGGGGTCGAGAGCCAGCCAGGACAGAAGGATCCCGAGAGGATCGCGGCGTTCCTGGCCGAGGCGGCGCGGCTGTGATCCGTCAATTCGGCATCGCCGCGAAGTAAGCGGCGTAGAAGACCAGCCACAGGACCGCCAGCACGGCCATCCGCCGGCGTGGCGACAGACGCGCCGCCAACCGCTTGTTCACCCAGTCGACAACCAGCACGACGGCGACGGGGCGCAAAGCGCGAATCGGGATCGATGCGGCGAGGAACGGGACGAGGCCGATGGACGAGGCCGGCGCCATCGCGGCGTAGAGCTTGTAGGGGACGCCCGAGAAGGCGCCGACGACCATCGCCGCCAGGCCAGCGTGCCGAAGTTCCTCCCCGACGCGCGCGATCATCGCCGGCGATATCGCCGGCAGACGATCGAGGATGGCGATGACACCGGCGGAATCCTCAGCGCCCCAGCGATAGATCAGGGCGCCGCCGGCCACGGCGCCGATCACCGTCCATCCCGTCGCGCTCAACGCCGCGCGGCGGCCGCTGCGAACGGCGATGGCCGAGAGCAGGACATCCGGCACGATGAAGAAGAGCGTCGCTTCCGCGAGGCCCCACAGCGCCGCCGCGACCATCAATCCCATGCCGCGAACTTCCCTTCGGCGACCAGCTCGTGGACGCGGCAATCGAGCTCGGCCATGAACGAGGCGCGGTCGCCGGTCCACTGCATGGCCTCCCCGACGAACACGTCGACGAAGAACGGCACCGGCAGGATCTCGCCGCGCGGCAGCACCTTGCCGAGGCCGTGCAGGAACACCGGTACGATCGGCACGTGCGGGTGCCGCCGCGCCAAATGCGCGATGCCCGTCTTGAAGGCGCCGAGCTGCTCCGGTTCGCCGCGCTGGCCTTCGGGGAACAGGATCAGGATGGCATCATCGGCAAGCGCGACATCGCATCCCGCCAGCGGGTCGCTGTGGCTGGCACGGACATCGCGGATGAGCGGAATGATGCCGATGATCTCGAGGGCGAACCAGGCCAGGTCGCGCCGGCGCAGGAAGTAGTCGGCGGCCGCTACCGGCCGCAGCCGGCGGAGCAGCCGCTGCGGGAACAAGCTCATGAGCACGAGGGTGTCGAGGTGACTGTTGTGGTTCGCGACGACGATCGCGGGGCCGGCGGCCGGCAACCGCTCGCCATGCCGCAGGTTGACCCCGAGTCCGAGCAGCATGGCCGGGCGCACGATGAGCAGGAAGAACAGATAGCGCAATGCCGCCGTGATCACCGCGAAGCCTCCGCCGCCTCAGAAGTAGAAGAACCGCACGTAGTGGAAGAACAACGGCGCCGTGTAGGTCAGGCTGTCCAGGCGGTCGAGGATGCCGCCGTGGCCGGGCAGCATGGTGCCGCTGTCCTTGATTGCAAGATCGCGCTTGATGGCGGAGATCGTGACGTCGCCGACGAAGCCGGCCACGCCCAGCAGCAGCCCGACGATGAGGGAATGCTGGAACGAGAGCGGCGTCAGCCACGGCGCCAGCGCGCAGGACAGCGCCGTGGTCGTCGCCACGCCACCGACCAGGCCTTCCCACGTCTTGCCCGGACTGACCTTCGGAATGACCTTGTGGCGGCCGAGCAGCTTGCCCCAGACAAACTGCGCGACATCGTTCGATTCCGTCAGGATCAGGAGGAAGAGCAGCAGTCCGGCGCCGCCGCCAATCGGGTTGCCGCTGGCCGGCAGCACCAGCAGGAAGGCGGCATGGCTGACCGAGAACACCGTCGCCATCAGGCCCCAATGGAGCGTTCCGATCGCCTTCAGGAACCCCTGCGTTTCGCCGCTGATAAGCATGGGCAGCGGCAGCAGCAGGAACATGTAGATGGGGATGAAGATGACGAACATCCCGTACCACTCGGTGCCGACCCAGTAGTACTGCACGGGGATCGCCAGGTACGCCCATAGCAGCACGCGCCGGTCCGCGCGCCGCGTCGGGATGACCGAGAGGTATTCCTTCAGCGCCAGGAAACTGACCAGGCCGAGGAAAATCAGCATGGCGAGGCGGCCCAGCAGCAGCGCGACGGCGAACACGCCGATCATCAGCCACCAGGTCCAGACGCGGGCCAGCAGTTCGCGATAGTCGCGCTGCGGACGCCAGCTCGCGAGCGTCGACGTCCCGGCGGTCGCGACCGCCAGCGCGGCGAAGATGCCGGCCGAAGCCCACATGACGGTGGCGGTGAGATGAGGGGCGATCATGCAGGCAGACTTTCTTATGCTCGAATGCGCTTCCGACCAGGCCGCGACGCCCCGACGGAACGCGTGACGATAGCACTGCGAATTGAATTTCTCTCGCCGAATCAAC
>JBGPEQ010000217.1:0-6871 GCA_041482855.1 Dongiaceae bacterium
GACGATCATGAGCACGCCGTACTTGGTGCAGAGCTCGCGCACGGCCCGCAGGAACTCCGGCTTCGAGGGAATGCCGCAGCAATTGCCGAGGATCGGCTCGATCAGCACCGCCGAGATCTTGTCGGCGCTCTGCTTCAGTACGTCTTCCAACCGATTGGCGTCGTTGTACGGCACCTGCCAGAACAGCCCCTTGAGGACGCCGGGGATGCCGCGGCCATAGGAGATCAGCTCGGGCTCCCTGCTGGTGTCCTTGTAGTTCTCGAGGTCGATGCGCCACATCGCGGCGTCGAACAACCCGTGATAGGAGCCCTCGAAGGTGACGTAACCGTCCTTGCCGGTGACCGCCCGCGCCAGCCGCAGGGCCGCCATGACGGCCTCGGTTCCCGAGTTCGAGAACCGCACCAGCTCGGCGCCCGGCATCATGTCGTGGATCAGTTCGGCGACTGCCACCTCGCGCTCGGTGCCGAGCGCGAACACGGTGCCGACCTCCTGGCCCTCGCGCGCCGCCGCATCCACCTCGGGATGGCAGTGGCCGAGGATCACCGGGCCATAGCCCAGGCGGTAGTCGACATAGACATTGTCGTCGAGATCCCAGATCCGGGCCCCGCGGCCGCGCTTGACGTAGATGGTCTTGTCGTCGCCCCAGTAGCGGAAGTTGGAACTCACGCCGAGCGGCAGACGCCGGTTCGCCTTCTCGAAGTGGGCGTTTGATTTTGTCAGTGTGCGGGACATGGAACGAGGCTCCTTAAGATATCCGATGCGAGATTGATTGAGCGAACAGTCAGAACGTTGAATGACCATATAGAGGCTACCATGTGGACCTTAAGCTGTCTAGCCCGCGGCGGCAGATTGGGTTTGCAATGCAGCAAAGTTTTTGTTATGTTCCAGCAGCTTACGGCCTTCTAGCGATTGTATGAGATGACCCAGGAACCACAACCGACCCCGAAGCCCAATGTCGTCAAGGAGGCCCGTCAGCGGCAGTTGATTGACGCTACAATCAGCACCATTGGTCGGGTCGGATACTCCGGCACCACGCTTAACCATGTTGCCGGCGCCGCAGGGCTTTCGCCGGGAATCGTAAACTTCTACTTCAAGAGCAAGGACCAGCTGCTGGCCGCCACCCTGGCCCAGCTGGCCGAGGAGCACGAATCGCTCTGGCTGGCCAAGATCGCGGCCGCCGGCGGGTCGCCCGAGGGCGGGCTCGACGCCATGATCGACGCCGACTTCGATCCCTCGATCTGCACCCTCGACAAGGTCGTCGTGTGGTTCGCCTTCTGGGCGGAGGCGACCTCGCGCCCGCTCTACCGCAGCGTCGTGTCCGAACTCGAGGAGCGCTACTTCCAGCAGACCCACGCCTTCTGCGCCGAACTGATCGTGCAGGGCGGCTATGTCGGCGTCGATCCCGCCGACGTGGCGCGCGGCCTCAACGCCATCAGCGACGGGCTGTGGGCCGACCTACTGGTGCTCCCGGAAACCTTCGACCTGGAAGCCGCCAAGCGCATTTGCCGCACTTTCCTGCGCGCGGTGTTCCCGCAGCACTTCCCGCGCGCGGGCGGACCGGCCAACGACACGGCGCCGGCCGCGCGCCTGCAACCCGCGGCGGTCGCCGGCGAGCCGACGCCGGCATCGGCGGCACATCGGGCCCGCTTGTCGGCTGCGCTGCAGCGGCGGCTGGTTCCGGATACCACGCTGCAGCCGACCGACTTGGCCGAGCGCGTCGGGGTCGATCTGCCGGCCATGCTCGATTGGATCGCCGGCCGCCGCGAACCATCTTCCTCCCAATTCGGCCGCCTGATCGCCGCGCTCGATCCCGCCTTCATCGTCGACGTCTACGGCGACGACGTCGAGGCCATGCGGCACCGCTTCGAGGATGCGCTGGCCCAGGCGCGCGAGGCAGAAGCGAGGGCGCGCGCCGCCCTCGAGATCCTGCGCGGCGGAACGCGTTGACTCCCGAGGCGATCTCGGCGCCACCGCCGCAGGCCGCGGCCGGTGGCGGGCACCGGCTGAGTCCGCTCCTCGCGCCCCAGTCCATCGCCCTCGTCGGCGCCTCGCCGAAATACGAGACCGTCGGCAACGGCATGATCCGCGGCGTCCGCGAAGGCAAGTTCGGCGGCCGCCTCTACCTCGTCAATCCCAACTACCCGGAGATCGACGGGCTGCCCTGCTACTCCTCGCTGGCGGCGCTGCCGGAGACGGTAGATCACGTCGTCATCGGCGTCGCCAATGCCCGCATCGAGGCGCAGCTCGCCGAGGCGATCCGGCACGGCGCCCGCGCCGCCACGATCTTCGCCAGCTGCTATCTGCCCGGCGACAGCGATCCGCCGCTCACCCGGCGCCTCGCCGCCATGGCGTGCGCGGCCGGGCTGCAGATCTGCGGCGGCAACGGCATGGGCTTCTACAATCTGGAGCACGGACTCCGGGTGTGCGGCTTCCCCCCGCCGCCCTGGCTCGAGCATGGCAGTATCGCGCTCATCTCTCATTCCGGCTCGGCCTTCTCCGGCCTCTGCCACACCGACCGCCGCTTCCGCTTCAGCCTGGCCGTGTCCGCCGGCCAGGAGCTGGCGACGACGGTCGCGGACTACCTGGACTTCGCGCTTGAGATGCCGTCGACGCGCGTCATCGGCCTCTTCCTGGAAACCGTGCGCGATCCGGCCGGCTTCGTCGCGGGGCTGGAGAAGGCGCGCCAGCGCGACATCCCGGTCGTCGTCCTGAAAGTGGGGCGCACCGCCGAGAGCGCCGCCCTCGCGCTCAGCCATTCCGGCGCGCTGGCCGGCAACCATGCGGCCTATCAGGCTCTCTTCGACCGCTACGGCATGATCGAGGTCGATGATCTCGACGGCCTCGCCAACTGCTTGCTGCTCTTCAGCCAGCCGCGCCGCGTAGGGCAGGGCGGTCTCGCCACCATGCACGACTCCGGCGGCCTGCGGGAGCTGGCGATCGACTTGGCTGCGGCTCACAGCGTGCCCTACGCGTGTATCGACGATGCCACCAGGCAGAAGCTCGCCGCCCGCCTCGAATACGGGCTGGAGCCGACCAATCCGCTGGATGCCTGGGGCACCGGCCACGACTACGAAAACATCTTCACCGATTGCCTGCAGGCCCTGGTCGACGATTCCGACACCGCCATCGCGGTCCTCTGCGCGGAGACGCGCAGCGGCTTCTACCTGCATGAAAGCTACGGCCGCATCGTGCAGACCGTCGCCGCCCACACCGACAAGCCCGTGCTGATGTCGAACAACCTCGCCACCGTCGGCAACGATGATCTGGCCGTGCGCTGCACGCACGGTGGCACGCCGGTGCTGGTCGGACTCGCGCCGATGATGACCGCCATGCGTGCCGCCTTCGACTACCGCGATTTCCGCTTGCGCCCGCCCACCTTGCCCGCGGCCGCGCCAGTCGGCGCGAAGGCGCGCTGGACCGCGCGCCTGCAACGCGGCGGCGCGCTCGACGAATCCGAAAGCCTGGCATTGGTCGCCGACTACGGCATGCCCGTCATGCCCCACCGCATCGTCGAGAGCGCCGCAGCAGCCGAAGCGGCGGCGCGTGACCTGGGCTTTCCGGCCGTGCTGAAGACCGCGATGCCCGGCATACTGCACAAGTCCGACGTCGGCGGCGTCAAACTGAATTTGTCAGACGCCGTCGCCGTCCGCGCCGCCTATGATGACTTGGCGCGACGCCTGGGCCCGCGCATGCTGGTCATGCCGATGGCAGGGAAGGGCATCGAGCTTGCCTTCGGCGCGCTCGACGATCCGCAGTTCGGGCCCGTCGTCATGGCGGGCGCCGGCGGCGTCCTAATCGAGATCATGGCCGATCGCCGCTTCGCCTTGCCGCCCTTCGATGCCTCGACCGCGCGGCGCCTGCTCGACGGTCTCAAGGCGCGGCCCCTGCTCGAAGGCCACCGTGGCTTGCCAGCCGCGAACATCGACGCCGTGGCCGAAGCCCTCGCGCGCTTCTCAGTTCTCGCCGCCGACCTCGCGGGTCTGTTCGCGGAGATCGACGTCAATCCTGTACTGTGCGGCCGCGACGGATGTGTTGCTCTGGACGCGTTGGTTGTGCCGAAGTCTGCGCCTGATCGCTGATGCATCTCGCATGTTTTCTGTTTTTGTGTACATCGTGCGATGTCGTGATGGGAGTTACTACGTGGGATCGGCTCGAGGCGATCTGGATAGGCGCATCGCCGAGCACAATGCGGGCACCTACGGTGGCTACACGTCACGGCGCAGGCCGGTGGAGTTAGTCTGGTCCTGTGAATTCCAGCAGATCACCGATGCCATCTCCGCGGAACGCCAGATTAAGGGTTGGAGCAGAGTTAAGAAGGAAGCACTGATGCGGGGCGACGAAACCGCGCTCGTTCTCCTCGCGCGACGCCGCACTCCCTTCAGCGTCAAGAGACGGGATCAGTTGGCATGATGCTGGATCGAAGCCGCGCGTCCTTCGAGACGGCCGCTTCGCGGCCTCCTCAGGATGAGGAATAATCTTCATGCCATCCCCGATATTCCTCATCCTGAGGAGCGCGCGACAGCGCGCGTCTCGAAGGACGCGCGATCGTCATGCAGCAGAGTGACGCAATGCAAACAAAGGTCCAATCCACTCATGAACCTCGATCTATCGCCTGCTGAAATCGACATTCAATCCCGCGCCCGCGCGTTCGCGGAGAAACATCTTTTCCCGTACGAGATCGAGTGCGACGAGAACGAAGGGATCCCGAAGAAGTCGTTGGCGAAGATCAGCAAGGCGGTCATCGAATACGGCCTCAACGGCTTCACCCACACGAAGGAAGAAGGCGGCCAGGGGTTCACGCATTTCCAGCAGATACTCATCCACGAGGAGCTGGGCAAGGCGACGAACGGGCTGTGGACGCTGGTGTGGAGCGCGTCGCTCCCGCTCAAGCACGGCACGCCCGAGCAGCGCGAAAAGTATCTGTTGCCCTTCAATACCGGCAAGGGCCGCGCCTGCTACGCGATCACCGAGCCCGGCGCCGGCTCCGACCCGCGCATGGTGCAGACGAGCGCGGTGAAGCGGAAAGGCAAATACATCCTCTCCGGCGAGAAGTGGTTCGTCACTTCCGCCAACGCCTCCACCGTCATCCTCGTCCACGCCCATGTCGACGGCGATCCCGACAAGCCCACGCTCTTCATCGTCGACCGCGATGCGCCCGGTGTGACCAAGCAGCGCGCGCCGCGCTTCATGCACAACTACGCCTTCGAGCATTGGGAGATGGTGTTCGACAAGGTGGAGCTCGACGAGTCGCGCATCCTCGGCAAGATCGGCCAGGGCTACGAGCTGACCAAGGACTGGTTCACGGACACTCGGCTCGAGCTCGGCGCGCATTGCGTCGGCGGCGCCATCCGCGCGACCGAGATCGCCAACGACTACGCCGCCGGCCGCGTCCAGTTCGGCCGCCCGATCCGCGACTTCCAGGCCATCGAATTCATGCTCGCCGACATGGCCGTCGAGATCATGGCCGCCAAGTCGATGCTCTATCGCATCGGCGCCCAGCTCGATCAGGGCCAGGACCGCAAGATTGTCCACGCCCGCGCCAGCGCCCTCAAGCTCTACTGCTCGGAAATGGCCGGCCGCGTCATTGACAAGGCCGTACAGATCCTCGGCGGCCGCGGCTACATGCGCGAGAACCCGGTCGAGCGCCTCTACCGCGATATCCGCGTCGAGCGCATCTGGGAAGGGACCTCGGAAATCCAACGCGCCGTCATCGGCGGCCAGATCAAAAAGCGAGGATTAGGCGTCTACACGGGTTGGGATTGAGCCTGTAGGGGCCCGCCAGCGGGCGCGCGCAGCGCGCCCCTACGAAAACGCTTTGAACGCGATCAGCGTGAAGGTGTCCTTGACGCCGGCCAGGCGGTGGATCTGCTCGTTGACGAAATGCCCGATGTCCTGGCCGTCCTGCAGGTAGCACTTCACCAGCAGGTCGTATTGGCCGGAGATGGAATGCACCTCCGAGACCTGCTCGACGTTCTGCACGGCCTCGTCGGCGACTTCGTAGGCCTTGCCGAGATCGCACTTGACCATGACGAAGATCGTCTGCATCCGGCGCTCCCCTACGCCGCGTCCGCCTTCTTCTTGGGCGGCGGAGGCAGCTTCACCGGCTTGCGCAGGAAGTCCGGCATGTGATCGCCGAAGGCGACCATGGGCGTGTCGTCGTCGTGCTCGCGCCGCTCCGGCTTGCGTTGATGACGCCGGTCGCCGTGATCGGCCGGCGGGCGCGGCTCCGGCCGCGGTGCCGGTTTCGGATCGACGGCCTCGGGCCGGCTCCGGTCCGGCTCGGCTTGCGGCTCTGGACGAAGCTCTTCGCGCGGGCGGCGCTCCGGTTTGGCGTGCTGGCCATGACGCTCGCCCCGCGGTTCGCGCCGCTCCGGCTTGGCGTGCGCCCCATCTCGGGGGCCACCGCGCCCGCGCCGGCGCTTGCCGTCGCCGGCTTCGAATGGGAACTGCGTGATGCCCTCGATCTCGATGCGCGGGATCTCCTTGCCGATCAGCCTGACGATGGCGTCGGCATACTTGCCGTCATCGGGAGTCGCCAGGGTGAAGGCGCGGCCCTCGCGCCCGGCGCGGCCGGTGCGGCCGATACGATGCACATAGTCCTCGGCGTGCAGCGGCACGTCGAAGTTGAAGACGTGCGACAGGCCGACGATGTCGAGGCCGCGGGCGGCGACGTCGCTGGCCACCAGGATCGTCACGTCGCCGCGTCTGAATTTGTCGAGGGTCTCCGTGCGCTTGGCCTGCGCCATGTCGCCGTGCAGCGCGGCGACGTCCAGCCCGTGGCGCTGGAGCGAGCGGAAGAGGATTTCGACATCGCGCTTGCGGTTGCAGAAGATGAGGGCGTTCTTCACCTGCTCGGTGCGGATCAGGCGGC
>JBGPEQ010000218.1:0-6858 GCA_041482855.1 Dongiaceae bacterium
AGCCTGGCGGGGTTCAAGCATATTGTGGCGCTGGCGAAGGAACTGGGAAGCTATTGACTGCAACTCCTTCACCGCAGAGACGCTGAGGCGCAGAGAAAAGCACAGAATGGGATTGATGCAATTCTTCGTCCGTCTTTCAGTTCTCTGCGTCTCTGCGCCTCTGCGGTGAGTCTTGCCTTGCAGCGCTTGAACTCACATTCGCGATATTTCGATGCGCATCGTCGCCGGCAAGCATAGGGGGCGGCGGATCGCGGCGCCGGAGGGCCACGACGTCCGGCCGACATCGGATCGCGCGCGCGAGTCGCTGTTCAACATCCTGCAGCACGGGAGCTTCACGTCCGACGGCACATCGCCGTTGATCGATGCGCATGTGCTCGATGTCTTCGCCGGCAGCGGCGCGCTCGGCCTGGAGGCGCTGTCGCGCGGGGCCGCCCATCTGACCTGCATCGAGAACAGCGCCACGGCGCGCTCGGCCTTGCGCGCCAACGCCAAGACGCTCGGCGAAACCGCGCGCGTGACGGTGGTGCAGGCGGATGCAACGAAGCTTCCGACGGCGACCGGAGCACCCTGTCGTCTAGTGCTGGTGGACCCGCCTTATCGCAGCGGCCTGGCAGCGGCGGCGCTGGCGGCCTTGGCCGAACGCGGTTGGCTGGCCGAGGGAGCCATCTGCGTGATCGAGATTTCGGCTGCGGAACCGCTCGACGCGCCGGCCGGTTTCACGCCGCTCGATGAGCGACGATACGGCAAAGCCAAGCTCGTGTTTCTCCGCTACGGGCCGCCTACGCCGTGATCATCTCGTCTTCGCGGCAACCGCCCGGCGCCTCGGCCACGCGGGCGTGATCTAGGCCGAAGCGTCGATCCGCGGAGCCTTGCCCTGGTGCCTGACGATCATTCTTACCCTCCCCGCGTCGAATTTCCCTTGTTTATCAAGCCGCGGCGCGCTGCCGCACTGGCCCATACCCCTTGATTCCTGCACTGCCATATCATAAGCTCACTTATCATAAGCAATATATATGATATTCCCATGGCCGGCCATAACCCGGAACGCAGTCTCGGCTTCCTGCTCCACGATGTCTCCCGGCTGTTGCGCAAGCGCTTCGACCGGCGCGCCCGCACCATCGGGCTGACGCGGGCGCAGTGGTTCGTGATGGCCCATCTGTCGCGAACGAAGGCATCAACCAGAGCGCGCTGGCGGACATCCTGGAGATCGAGCCGATCACCCTGGTCCACCAACTCGACCGGCTGGAGGCGGCCGGCTGGATCGAACGCCGGCTCGATCCTAACGACCGCCGGGTGCGGCTGCTCCATTTGACGGACCCGGGGCGGGTGATCCTCGGCAAGATGCAGAAGTTGGGCATGGAGACGAAGGCCGAAGCGGTGACCGGACTGGCGGAAAAGGAACAGGAAGCCCTGATCGACACGCTGACGAAAATCAAGACCAACCTGTCGGCCCGCGAATCCGCGAGCCAGACCGGCGAGAGCGAGGAGGACGACGTGGCGGCGACGCACCCGCGTGCGCGCCGCCAGCGCAGAATATTGGTGCAATCATGAATGCCGCAGTCCAGAAAATCGACCCGGCGCCGAAGCCGGTTGCCGTACAGAACGTATCGCCGGCAGCCGCACCGGCGCCGCGCCGCAAGCGCCGCCTGCTGCGCGTGGCGCTGCTGCTGCTGGGTCCGCTCGTCCTGCTGGTCGGCGGCGCCTACTTCTACATCACCGGCGCGCGCTTCGTATCGACCGACAACGCCTATGTGAAGGCTGACATCGCCGCCATCAGCCCGGAAGTCTCCGGCCGGGTGATCGCCGTCGCCATTGCCAACAACGATCCGGTGACGGCCGGGCAATTGCTGTTCCGGCTCGACGATCAGCCGTTCAGGCTGGCGCTGGCGCAGGCCGAAGCGCAGCTCAAGACCACCCGCGATGACATCCTGGCGCAGCAGGCCAGCTATCGCCAGAAGAAGGTCGAGATCGAGATGGCGGGGCAGAACATCGACTTCTACCAGCGCGAGCTCGTCATCTACGACAAGATGTCCAAGAACAATCTGGTGGCGCAGACCCAGGTCGACGAGGCCCATCACAACCTCACGGTGGCGCAGCAGCAGCTGCCGGCCCTGCAGCAGGAGCTGGCGGGCATCCTGGCCCGGCTCGGCGGCGAGGCCGACGGCGCGCCCGAGCAGAATGCCCGCTATCTTGGCGCCCAGGCCGCGCGCGATCAGGCCGCGCTCGATCTCGCGCGCACCGAGCTGCGCGCGCCCGCCAACGGCAACATCGCCAACCTGACCCTGCGGCCCGGCGACTACGTCAAGACGGGCACGCCGGTATTCAGCCTGGTGGAGACCGACCATCTCTGGGTCGAGGCCAATTTCAAGGAGACCGACCTCACGCATGTCGTGGCCGGCCAGCCCGCGACCGTGACCGTCGACACCTATCCCGACATGACCTGCCAGATCCATGTCGGCAGCATCAGCGCCGCCACCGGCGCCGAGTTCGCGCTGCTGCCGCCGCAGAACTCGAGCGGCAACTGGGTAAAGGTGGTGCAGCGTATTCCCGTGCGGCTGGAGATCGTCGGCTGCACCGACAAGCTGCCCCTGCGCGCGGGCATGAGCGCCACGATCGAGATCGACACCGGCCATCAGCGGCCGCTGCCGGGCCTGGTGACCTCCGCCCTGACCTGGATCGGCGCCGGAAAATGACGGCTGCCGCCGCCGGCATGAGCGCCGCGGCGCCGCCGCACCGCGGCATGATCGTCGTCTCCGTCATGCTGGCGACGATCATGCAGGCGCTCGACACCACCATCGCCAACGTCGCCCTGCCGCATATGCAGGGCAGCCTGTCGGCGACCCAGGAGCAGATCAGCTGGGTGCTGACCTCCTACATCGTGGCCGCCGCCATCATGACGCCGCCGACCGGCTTCCTGGCCGCCCGCTTCGGCCGCAAGCGGCTGTTCCTCATCGCCGTCGCCTGCTTCACCGTGGCGTCCGTGCTGTGCGGCATGGCGCAATCGCTGCCGCAGATGGTGGCGTTCCGGCTGTTGCAGGGCGTCTTCGGCGCCGCCCTGGTTCCACTCTCCCAGGCGGTCCTGCTCGACGCCTACCCCAAGGAGCAGCACGGCTCGGCCATGGCGCTGTGGGGCGTAGGCGTCATGGTCGGCCCGATCCTGGGGCCGACCCTCGGCGGCTATCTCACCGAATTCTACAACTGGCGCTGGGTGTTCCTGATCAACCTGCCGTTCGGCATCATGGCCTTCCTCGGCATCCTCGGTTTCGTGCCGGAAACGACGCGCGACCGCGAGCGGCCCTTCGATTTCTTCGGCTTCGCCATGCTGAGCCTGGGCATCGGCGCCTTGCAGCTGATGCTCGACCGCGGCGAGACCAAGGGCTGGTTCGGCTCGACCGAGATCGTGATCGAGGCGGCGCTCGCCGGCCTCGGCCTCTATCTCTTCATCGTGCAGATGACCACCGCCGAGCGTCCCTTCCTGGAGCCGCGGCTGTTCAAGGACCGCAACCTGGTGGTCGGCCTGCTCTTCATCTTCGTGGTCGGCATCGTGCTGCTGGCGACCCTGGCGCTGATGCCGCCCTTCCTGCAGAACCTCATGGGCTATCCCGTGATGACCACCGGGATGGTGCTGGCGCCGCGCGGCATCGGCACCATGATCGCGATGGTGTTCGTCGGGCGCCTGGTCGGCCGCGTCGATGCGCGCCTCCTCATCTTCGGCGGCCTGGCGGCCACCGCGCTCTCGCTGTGGGAGATGGCCGGCTTCACCACCGCTGTCAGCGAGGGGGCGATCGTCCGCACCGGCGTCTTGCAGGGGCTCGGCCTCGGCTTCATCTTCGTGCCGCTGAGCACGCTCACCTTCGCCACCCTGGCAGCCGAGCTGCGCACGGAGGCGACGGGCATGTTCAGTCTGCTGCGCAATGTCGGCAGCAGCATCGGCGTCTCCGTCGTCACCGCGCTCTTGGCGCAATACACCCAGATCAACCACGCCAATCTCGTCGAGCACGTCACGCCCTACAATCCGATGATGCGGGCGCCGATGTTGCCGCCGGCCTGGGACCCGGCGAACCCAGCCGGCCTGGCCGCGCTCGACGCCGCCATCACCCAGCAGGCCGCGACCATCGCCTATCTCAACGACTTCCGGCTGATGATGTACGTGGTGCTGCTGGCGCTGCCGATGCTGCTCTTGCTGCGCCGGCCGGGACGGCCGCGGAGCGTCGCGGCCGCGGTCGATTGACCCCCCTCAAGCCGCGTTGGCGCGTCGGATGTGGTCCGCCGGCAGGACGAGAAATACCACCAGGCCAAGCAGGCTGACCGCGGCGGCGGCTGCGAACATGGTGCCGGCGCCCGCTGCATCCCACACCCAGCCGGCGGCGCTGCTGCCGATCAGGATGGCCAGGCCGGACATCAGGTGAAACACGCCGAAGGCGGTGCCACGCAGATCGGCGGGCGCGAGGTCGGCGACGAGCGCCGACAGCACGCCTTGGGTAACGCCCAGATGCACGCCCCACAGCGACGCGCCGAGGAACACCAACATGGGCGTCGTCGCGGCCCAGAGCGCGCCCTGGGCAAGCACCAATGCCGCAAAGCCGATGACGACCAAACCGCGGCGGCCGATGCTGTCGGACAGGCGCCCGGCCGGCGCGGAGAGCGCCGCCGCCACCAGATTCATCAGCGCCAGGATCAGGGGGACATGCGCTTCGGCCAACCCCAGCGCCTGACCGCGCAAGAGCATGAACGCCTCGCTGAAGCGCGGCAGCAGCAGGACGGTAATGACGCCGATGAAGACCCAGAAGCGCAGGCCCAAGCGGGCCAGCTCGCCGGTATGGAGCGGAAAACGCCGGCGTTCTGCGGGCGCGACCTTGGGCTCCTCGATGCCGACCGCAAGGATCGATACGGCGATGACAGCCGGAAAGCAGGCGACCCAGAACACCGGCCGGAAGTCGTCGACGAACAACCACATCAGCATGGCGGCGAGGAGCGGGCCGATGACCGCGCCCACCGTGTCGAGGCCCTGGCGCAGGCCGTAGGCCGCGCCGCGCATCGTCGGCGGCGTCACGTCGGCGACCAGCGCATCGCGCGGCGCGCCGCGAATGCCCTTGCCGAGGCGGTCGAAGAAGCGCGCGACCAGCACCTCGGCGACACCGCCGGCGAGCGGGAACAGCGGCTTGGTGACGGCGCTGAGGCCGTAGCCGAACACGGCCAGCCACTTGCGGTGGCCGAGCCAGTCGCTGAGCGCGCCGGAAAAGATCTTGGTGATCGATGCGGTCGCCTCCGCGACGCCGTCGATGAGGCCGACCGTCGTCATGCTGGCGCCCAGGCCGGCAACCAGGAACAGCGGCAACAGGCTGTGCACGAGCTCGGAGCTCGCATCCATGAACAGGCTGGTGAAGCCGAGCAGCCAGATCGTGCGTGGCAGGGCGCGGAAACCGCCGGCCGCCATGCGCGCTACCGCCGGCCGAACAGCCGCTCGATATCGGCGAGCTTCAGTTCCACGTAGGTCGGGCGGCCGTGGTTGCACTGGCCGGAGTGCGGCGTCGCCTCCATCTCCCGCAGCAGCGCGTTCATCTCGGCGGCGGTGAGCAGGCGTCCCGCGCGCACGCTGCCGTGGCAGGCCATGGTGCCGCAGATCTCCTCCAGCCGCTCCTTCAAGCCCAAGGCCTGGCCGAATTCCGTGAGCTCGTCGGCGAGGTCGCGCACCAGCCCCTTGACGTCGGCAACGCCGAGCAGCGCCGGCACCTCCCGCACCACGATGGCGCCGGGACCGAAGGCCTCGATGACCAGTCCCAATTCCGCCAGCTCGTCGCGGCGGGCGACCAGCCGGTCGGCGGCGGCGCCCTCGAGCTCCACGATCTCCGGTATCAGCAGCGCCTGCCGCTCGACGCCGCGCGCCGCCAGCTCATGCTTCATGCGCTCATAGACCAGCCGCTCATGGGCAGCATGCTGGTCGACGATGACGATGCCGTCGGCGGTCTGCGCCACGATGTAGGTCGCGTGCAGCTGGGCCCGCGCCGCGCCGAGCGGGTAGTCTGACGCCGCGCCGTTGGTCGGCTCCGGCATCGCCGCGCGCGCGGCCGGCGCGATCACACCCTGCAGCTCCGGCGTGCCGTCGAGCGGCGCATAGGCCGCGGCGGCCGTCTCGGCGAAACCGCGCGGGAGCGAAGCACTCGGCCGCCAGCCCGACGGCGCCGCCCCCGGCCGGAAGCTGCCGAGCGCCGCCGTCGCCACGGTGGTGGCGGCGCGGTGGCCGGCTTCCGCCAGCGCATGCTTGCAGGCGCCCACGATCAACCCGCGCACCAGTCCGGCGTCGCGGAAGCGCACCTCGGCCTTGGCGGGATGCACGTTCACGTCGACCGCATCGGCCGGCATCTCCAAAAACAGCGCCACCAGCGGATGGCGGTCGCGGGCGAGGAAATCCTGGTAGGCGCCGCGCACCGCGCCGTGCAGCAGGCGGTCGCGCACGGGCCGGCCGTTGACGAAGAGATATTGCTGCGCCGAGGTGGCGCGGTTGAGGGTCGGCAGCCCGATATGGCCGGTGAGCCGCACGCCCTCGCGCACCACGTCGAGGACGAGCGCGTTGTCGGCGAAGTCGCGGCCCATCACCTGCGCCAGGCGCGCCAGCCGCGCCGCCGCCGCGTCGGACAAGAGATCCGCCGCCGCCGCGCCGAGGCGCAGCACCGGCTTCGCATCGTCCATCAGCGTGAACGCGATCTCCGGATGGGCCATGGCCAGCCGGTTGATGGCGTCCTCGACGTGATCCACTTCGGTGCGCGTCGCCTTCAGGAACTTCAGCCGCGCCGGGGTGGCGTAGAAGAGATCGCGCAGCTCGACCCGCGTGCCCGGACCGAGCGCCGCCGGCTGCAC
>JBGPEQ010000219.1:0-6821 GCA_041482855.1 Dongiaceae bacterium
CATGGGCGCTAGGATAAGATCGAATGTCTCTTGTCTTCGCATTTCCCTTAGACTGTCGCCCCCGCGAAAGCGGGGGTCCAGGGCAAGCGACGGTGCAGTTGCCCTGCATTCCCGCTTTCGCGGGAATGACATTTGAGAAAGTTTAGAGAGCCAGACTCCCTAACCTAGCGCCTATGGGGACGCCACCCTTCTAGCGCTGTCGACGGACTAGCGGAAAGGGAAGCGCCCTCTTTTTAGGTAAGGCAGCGATCGCCTACGCCAGCGAGCCGACGATCTTGCGGTACTCGTCTTCCGAGAATGCCTTGAGCGTTTTGGTCCTGACGTTTCCGAGAGTGGCGAGTCCGAGGATGAACTTCGCAACGGTTTCGTCGTTCGGCGCGTCGAGGTGGGCGACCATGTCGTGCTCGCCCATCGTCATGTAGAAATCTTTCATCTCCATGCCGAGCTTCTTCGCGACCGCACGCCCGGTATCCAACCGCTTCGGCGAGTCCTTCACGTTTCTAACGCCCTGGTCCGTCCAATTCATGAGGATGATGTACTGAGCCATGCGCTCCTCCCTTGGCGTTGCTTGTCATGAACGCCCGAGTATCGCACGAAACTGAAGAAGTAGCGAAAATTTGTTGCACGCCAGTCTGGGCAACAGCCTTCATCAAGAGGCTACGCTAGTTGAAGGTGTGCAGCTTGAGCTTGAGGCTGCCGTCGGCCTGCCTCGCGAAGACGTGTGTCGCGATGCCGCCGAACGCATCGGGCGCACCGTTGGCGTCCTTGCCGGCGGCCGACCATTTCGCCGCCGCAACGATCAACCCGGCGTCGCCTTTCGCCTCGATCAGCTCGAGCTTATGCCCGGTCACTCCATTCGCGAGAAGGCCGGCAAAGAACTTTTCGACGCCGGCGGGTCCCTTGATGATGTCGTGGCTCGGAGGAAGCAGCAGGGCATCCTCGGTGTAGAAGGCGGCGACGACCTTGGCATCGCCGTTGTTGAAGGCGGCATCCCAGGCCGCGTAAGCAGCCCTCACCTCATCGTCGAGCGAGGCGGCGCTGGCCGCCACGGGTGCGATAAGCCCCATGCAAAGCACGAGCATCGCTGCGCGTAGTGAACGCATCTTTCCCTCCCTGCAATGTTGCTGTCGTCGGACGGCCCGCGACCGGTGCGATTTCCGGTGGCCCCGGATATGCGGTGTCCGTGAGGAGGATGCTGCGCCCGCGGCAATGGCCGGTCAATCGGGATATGCCCTATCGATCGCCGGGGCGGCAGACGACACGCGCCTGACTACCGAAAGAAAGACCCCGCCCCGGGGAAAGGGAATTACGGCGATGGGGTGGGCGCCGCCCACTCCATCACCGAAATCCGGGACTGGAGCGGTGCGTAGCGCCGGGGCTCAGTGGTGGTGGCCGAACGGGACGAAGAGATTGAAGGACGGTCCGGGCGCATAGTAGGCCGGCGGCGGATAATAATAGGCCGGCGGCGGGTAGTAGTAGGCCGGCGGCGGGTAATAGTAGTAGCTCCGCGGCGCGTAGTAGTAGCCCGGGCTTCCGAACTGGAACGTGAAGAAGCCGTTGTTGTGGTGCCGGTGGTGATGGCGATGATTCCAGTCATTGGCTGCCGCCGGACCGGACGCGGATGCGATCAAAACCAGCACTGCCAACGCCAGGCCGATGCGGGCCAATCGCCCGCCGATGGGCGCGAATGCCCTCATGGCTTTCCTCCAACTGCGATGCCGAGCGCGCTGCGCGCTCCGGATCAGGCCGATATGGGCGGCGTCCGCGCCGGTCGCCGTGATGGGCATCACAGACAGCGCACTGAATCGACGCGCTGCCGTCCCCGCGCGCCGCATCGGGCAGGGCCCGTCTCGTGGAAGATGTAGCGGGGGAGAGGCGCCGGCGGCGGCGGCAAGAGGGTTGATCGGCGGCGGCGTGGCCCCGAGAATGCGGCCACATCGTCGCGGCTTGGCCGTCGCGATGGTTTGGATCGTACGAGTACCCGGGAGTCCCGATGGACCACGATACGCTGACCGCGCTGATCCTCGGCGCCATCGAGGGCTTCACCGAATTCCTGCCGATCTCCTCCACCGGCCATCTCATTTTGGCGGGCGATCTCCTCGGCTTTCAGAGCGACCTCGGCAAGCTCTTTGAAATCGTCATCCAGCTCGGCGCCATCCTGGCGGTCGTCGTGCTCTTCTTCCCGCGCTTGTGGCGCGTGCTCGTCGGCCTCCCCGGCGATCCCGCGGCCAGGCGCTTTGCCTACGCGGTCGTGCTGGCCTTTCTGCCGGCGGCCGTGCTGGGCGCGCTGTTCCACAATTTCATCAAGACCGTGCTGTTCTCGCCCTGGGTCGTCGTGACGACGCTGGTGCTGGGCGGCATCGCCATCCTCGCGATCGAACGGCTGGCGCCGCGGCCCCGGCATCGCGAGATCGAGACCATGCCGATGGCGACGGCCCTCGGGATCGGCATCTGCCAGGCGGCCGCGCTGGTTCCCGGCGTGTCGCGGGCCGGCGCCACGATTCTGGGGGCGGAGATGCTGGGCGTCGATCGCCGGATCGCGACCGAGTTCTCGTTCTATCTGGCCATTCCGACCATGCTGGGCGCGACCGTGTTCGAGCTGTGGAAGAGCCGGGCGGCGCTCTCCGCCGGCGGTATCGACCTGATCGCGATCGGATTCGTGACCGCCTTCGTGGTTGCCCTGCCGGTGGTGCGCGGCCTGATCGGCTTCGTCGGGCGGCACGGGCTGACCCCGTTCGCCTGGTATCGGATCGTGGTCGGCCTCGGCTGGGCGGTGTGGCTGTTCTACCGGGGCTAGGCGCCGGGCGGCCGCGCGCGAGCTTTCAACCGCCGCGCCGCGCCGTGACCGCCGGGTGATCCCCATCACAGAACGGTTGCCCGCGACGCGCTAAGATGGCCGCGCCCATTTCCGGAGGCCTCCATGCCCGATCCGCAGCCGACGCCCGGCGCCGGCGGCTACAAGCCGCGCAAATTCCTCGACTACCACCTGACGCCGCCGTTCCTGTCGAGCCGCATCGGCTGGGCGGGGCAGACGGACACCGGCCAGGTCTTCAATCTCGGCCTCACCCTGCAGGACGACAGCGTGGAGGACAACTTCGCGCGCTCCTGCGCCGCCATCGCCCGCAGCTTCGGCACCAAATCCTGCTTCGATCCCAACATCGTGGCGGCGCAGCACCTCACCCTGCTGAAGCCGGAAACCTGGGACACGCTCTACGGCCTCGTCCGCGGCGCCGGCCCCGGCCTGTGGCCGAAGGTATCGGGCACGCAGACCAACATCGCGACCGGCAAGCCCGTGACCATCGGCAGTCTCGATCCCTTCGGCATCTTCCGTCCCAACGGCCCCAGCGATGTGATCGCCGGCGCCGGCCTGCCGCTGATCCCGCCCAGCGGCATCTCCCTGGGCAAGCGCTTCGCCTTCGTGGGCGCCCCGCATGTCCAGTTCTACCTGCATCTCGACAAGGACGCCCTGGAGAGCCGCGCCAATCTGTGGATCTCCGGCGGCGGCGTCGGCATCGAAGGCAAGACCAGCGGCGGCAATCCGCTCAAGCTGCGCGTCGGCGCCGGCCGCGACCAGACCGGCCGCGGCGCCGGCTTCATCACCATCCAGATCGGCCCCGACTACACGGCGGCGACGCCGCAACCCTGAGGGCGCTAGGTTAGGAAGTCTGGATCTTCAAACTCTCTAAAATGTCATTCCCGCGAAAGCGGGAATCCAGGGCAACTGCAACGTCACTTGCCCTGGACCCCCGCTTTCGCGGGGGTGACAACTGAGTTAGCGGTTTGCAAAGCGTCAAGCCCGTCCCGAATCCGCGGACCTCAGTAGTTGTTGATGTTGCCCTTGCTGACGGCGCCCGTGCCGTCGACCTTGCCGTCCTTGAGCCAATCGATCCCGTTGGCGTTCTGTCCGACCTGAAAGCACATCTTCTTCGGGTCGGCGCCGTAGACGAAGCACATCGCGTCGGCTTCGACGGTCCATTGGCCCTTGTAGTCCTTGCCTTTGATCGCGCCGTCGGCCTGATAGAACTCGCTGTAGGCCGTTCCGTCGCTCATCTTCCCCTCGACGGTCGTGTCCGACATCATCGATTTGATCTTGTCGCCGCTGAGCGGATCGCCGGCCATGGCAAATCCGGCCGTGCCCAATACGGCCACGGCAAATAATCCGGCGAGCAATCCTCTTGTCGTCTTGACTCTGTGAATCACGAACATCCTCCCATGCAAAGCGCGCGGGCCGGGGCAGCGATCGCCCCTGATTCATTCAGCGCGCGCAAACGAAACCAACACCGGGTGGCTGTGAATATTCCGGGGCCGGCGTACCCAGCGGACACTCGTCCGCCGATGCAAGGTTCACGCGGCGGTCGCGCGAACGTGAGCGAAGGTGACCGCGCGCGGCGCCGGCGCGGTGCTAGCGTGTCGGCCTTCATCGCTGAACCGCAGGAGACTTGACCATGAAGACAGCTGTACTCACCGCATCGACCATCGCCGTCGCCCTTTCCTTTGCCGTCATCGGCATCGCCAAGGCCGGACCGGCGGCCGAGCCGAAATTCGAACATGAAAAGTGCTACGGCGTCGCCCAGGCCGGCAAGAACGACTGCGCGACCGCGACCCACTCCTGCGCCGGAACGGCCACCAAGGCCGGCGATCCCGCGTCGTGGGTCTACGTTCCGGCGGGCACCTGCGACAAGATCGTCGGCGGCCACATGGAGCCGATGTGACCGCGCTCGTTCGTCGAGGTTCGATCTGACGATCCAGAGTCCGCACCGGCCAGCGCGCCGGTGCGGGCCCTTCTGTTGCCTTCGGCCAGGCCGCAAGGGACTTGATCGAGGCGGCCGCTTCCCCTATTGAAGGGCGTTCGCCTCACGATGTCCCCATCGTCTAGAGGCCCAGGACGGCGCCCTCTCACGGCGCAAACCGGGGTTCGAATCCCCGTGGGGACGCCAGCTCTCTCTCATAACGCGCCGTGGCGCCTGCGGTCATCAAGATCGGCCTGATCGTGAATCCCGTCGCCGGCATGGGCGGGAGCGTCGGGCTCAAGGGCACGGATGGCCGCGACATTCTCGCCCGCGCGCAGGCGTTGGGCGCGCGACCGATGGCGCCCGAGCGGGCGCTGCGCGCGCTGCGCCGGCTGGCCGCCGCCGCGCCGGAGACCGAGTTGATCACTTCTGCGGGCGCGATGGGCGGCGACGTCGCGACGGAGGCGGGCCTCGCGTTCACGCCGCTTACCGGCCGGCCGGCCGCCACTACCGCCGCGGATACGCGCGCCGCCGCGCAAGAGCTGCGGGCGCGCGGAGCGGCGCTCATCCTCTTCGCCGGCGGCGACGGCACGGCGCGCGACATTCTGGATGCCGTCGGCGATGCCGTCCCGATGCTCGGCATTCCCAGCGGCGTGAAGATGCATTCCGCCGTCTTCGCCATCAGCCCGGAGGCGGCCGGCCAGCTCGCCGCCCTCGTCGCCAGGGATCACGGCGGCAGGATCGGAATCCGCGAAGCCGAGATCATGGACATCGACGAGGACGCGGTGCGCCAGGGCCGCGTTTCCGCGCGCCTCCATGGCTATGGCCGCGTTCCCTTCGAGCGCCATCTGGTCCAGAGCGCCAAGGCCGGCGGCATCGCCGAGGACGCGGCGCTCGACGGCGTCTGCCGCGAGATCGCCGAGGAGATGCAACCGGGCGTGGTCTACATTCTCGGCCCGGGCACGACGACGCAGCGCATTCTCGGGCATCTCGGACTCGCGGGCACCCTGCTCGGCGTCGATGCGGTCCGCGATGGGAAGATGCTGGGCCTGGATCTCGGGGGCGAGCAGGTCGCGGAACTGGTGCGCGGGCGGCCGGCGCAGATCATCGTCAGCGTCATCGGTGGCCAGGGTTACATCTTCGGGCGCGGCAATCAGCAGATCGGCCCCGGCGTCATCCGTTCCGTCGGCCGCGACAACATCATCGTCGTGGCGACGCAGCGCAAGCTGGCGGCGCTGGAGGGCGGCCGCCTGCTCGCGGATACCGGCGATCGCGCGCTGGACGAGCAACTCCAGGGCTACATCCGCGTCCGCACCGGGCCGGGCCAGTCCGCCATGATGCGGGTCGCCGCCTGAACTCCAGTCGACACGCTGTACACGCGATTGAAAAGCGCCGGCGCCGATGCAAGAATGCGCGGCAGCACGCTGGGAGATCCGGTCCATGACATCGAATGAAGCCTCGGCCCATCCGTGGATGGCCAACTCGCTGGCCGACATCAAGCAGGCCATGCTGGCGGAGATCGGGGCGAAGAGCGTCGAGGAACTGTTCGAGCAGATCCCCGTCGGCCACCGGCTGAAGGCGCCGCTGAAGCTGCCCAAGCAGCTGAAATCAGAGGCCGAGCTGAAGCGCCATCTCGTCACGATCCTGGCCCGCAACGGGAACTGCGAGCAGTACCTCAACTTCCTGGGCGCCGGCTGCTGGCAGCACTATGTGCCGGCGGTCGTCGACGAGATCGTGGGACGCACGGAGTTCCTGACCCCCGTATGGGGCTCGCCGCAATCGGACCATGGCCGCAACCAGGCCTGGTTCGAATATGCCAGCCAGATGGGCGAGTTGCTGAACATGGAGGTGGTGCAGCTGCCGGTCTACAGCTGGGGTTGCGCCATCGGTCATGCCAGTCGCATGGCGTCGCGCCTCACCGGCCGCCACGAGGTGCTGGTGCCCCGGCTCATCGATCCCGAGCGGCTTTCGGTCATCCGCAACTATTGCGAGCCGGTGGAGATGGCGCGCCACATCGACATCGTGCCTGTGGCCTATAGCAAGAAGACCGGCGGGCTGGACCTGCGCGACCTCCAGGCGAAGATCTCGGCG
>JBGPEQ010000220.1:0-6816 GCA_041482855.1 Dongiaceae bacterium
CAATTTGGGTGGCACGAAGAAAGAACCTCATCCTGAGCTTGTCGAAGGACGCACCGTGTTGATCCAAGCCTTCCGTCAGTGCCAGGCCAGGCGGTTCCCTTATCTCTCCACGGGTCATTAGCGCATGGCACAGACGATTGCATCCGGCCGGGTGAGCCTCTACTCGCGGCGGCCGGGCGGCCAAATGACGCTGTTGCGGCAGGGGATCGGCGTGTGGCTGTTCCTGTTGCCGGCGCTGGTCTTCTTCGTCGGCTATCAGGTCTGGCCCATCTTCCGCGTCCTCTGGATGAGCTTCACCGACTACCAAGTCCTCACCAACAAGCCGGCGAACTGGGTCTGGTTCGACAACTACATCCAGGCGCTCAACGACCCGCTGATGTGGTCGAGCCTGTGGCGCGCGGCCCTCTTCACGATCATGTTCCTGCCCGGAACGATCGTCCTGCCGCTCCTGCTGGCAATCCTCGTCGACCGGGTGGCGAATCCGCGTCTGGCGATCTTCTACCGCGTGGTGCTGCTCATTCCGGCCGTGATTCCCAGCACCCTCATATTCGTTCTGTGGAAGTGGATGTACAACTACCAGGTGGGTCCCATAAATCACTTCCTGGTCGATACCATCGGCCTGTTCACCCTGCAGAACGCGCCGCAGTGGCTGGGCGGGACGCCGCTCACACTACCCTCGATCGCGGTCATGGAAGTGTGGTGGGGCCTCGGCTACCACACCATCTTCTTCCTCGCCGGCCTGGCGGCGATCCCCAGGGACCTGCCGGAAGCCGCCCGCATCGACGGGGCCAGCGAATGGCAGGTATTCTGGTATGTGACGCGGCCGCGTCTGGCCCCGATCATGATGATCCTGGTCGTCTTGCGCTTCGGCACGGCGATGGCCGTGATCGACGAGTATCTCATCTTCGGCGGTTTCAACCGGGCCTCGCCGACCTATACCTGGACGATCTTCATGTACGATCAGGCGTTCAAGCTCGGCCTCTGGCGGCAGGGCTACGCCGCGGCCATCGGCATGATCGGGGCGGTCGCGATGATGTTCGTCATGATTTTCCTGCTCCGGATCTTCCGTCCGAAGGGCTGACCCGGCAATGACGCTCGAAGCTGTCCATCATGGCACTGTCGCGTCGAGACCGAGGCAGGGCTGGTTCAACCGGAACCGGAGCGCCATCGTTCGCCACGCGGTGATCAACTTCTTCATGCTGATCATCCTCTTGCCGCTCGCCTGGGTGCTCATGATGTCGGTGAAATCGCTTCCCGACGCGATGCGCGGCGATTTTTGGCCGCGACATTTCGACTTCACCCATTACAGCTATGTCTTCGAGCGGATCGCGACGCTGCCGGTGAACCTGTTCAACAGCATCTACGTCACCGCCGGCACGGTGTTGATCACCACGATCTGCGCGGTGCTCTCCGGCTATGCGCTCGTGCATCTCAGGCCCCGCGGCGCTGGCCTGGTCGTGACGGCGCTGCTGGTGTCGCTCTATTTCCCGGTGCGCGTCGTCTCGATCATCAGCATCTACGAGACCCAGAAATTCCTTGGCCTGATCAACAGCACCAGCGGCCTGATTCTGCCCTATATCACCCTGCAACTGGCGATCAGCATCCTGATCATGCGCAGCATGTTCCAGCTGGTGCCGCATGAGATGATCGAAGCCGCGAAGATCGACGGCGCCGGCCCCTGGCGGACGCTGTGGATGATCGGCCTGCCGATGGTGCGCAACGGCCTGGTGGTCGTCTTCATCGTCAATTTCGTCACGGCGTGGGGCGAGTACCTGCTGTGCTTGACGCTCGTCGACGACGAGGCGGCGCGCACCATGCCCGTCGTCCTTGCCGCCGCCCAGGGCGGCCAGGGGCAGTGGGCCTGGCCGAACCTCGCCGCTGTCTACGTCATCGTCGTCACCCCGGGCATCCTCGCCTTCACGTTCGCCCAAAGGTTCTTCTTCAAAGGGCTGATGGAAGGCGCGCTGAAAGGGTAACGCTCGTCGCGCGGGGAGGGCGCGTCCGTCGTCACGCCGCCGCGATCATCCGCGATAGCCGAACTGGACGATGCGGTAGCGCATCAGAACGTACATGACGGCGAAGATGGCGAAGACGATGAAATTGACCAGCGCCGCCAGCGCGAAGAGTTCCGGGCCGAGGCCGAAGCGCAGGGAGCCCCAGGCGACCGACGGCAAGGTCGGGATGGCGCCGAGGTTGTAGAACGAGATCTCCAGGTTGTTGAAGGCGAGGATGAAGCTGATGAGGAAGGCCCCGAACAGGCAGGGCCAGATGATCGGCAGCGTGATCTCCAGGAAGCAGCGCAGCGGCCCGGCGCCGAACACCATGGCGGCATCGTCCATGGCCCAGTCGTAGCGCACCAGCTGGGACAGGATGATGAGGAAGGCGAAGGCGGTGCCGGGGACCGCGTTGGCCGCGATGGCCGAGTACATGTTGCCCGGCAAGCCGAGGACGCGCGCATTGAAGGCCAGGGTGGAGATGCCGATCAAGAGATCGGCGACGAACAGCGGCGCCAGGAACAGCAAAAGCGCGAGGCCGCGCCAGCGCGACCGGTAGCGCAGCACGCCGATGGCGCCGCCGGTGGCGAGCACGGTCGACAGCAGCGCACTGCCGAGGCCCAGCACGAGGCTGTTGCTGAGGGCATCGCCGTAGAGCGAGCTGTCGAAGAGGTCGACATAGGACGATGCCGAAAACGCCGGCGGGAACGGCCAGACGATGTCGGCGGCGAACGAGGTGTAGATGACGTAGAAGATGGGTGCATAGAGGAAGACATAGAGGCCGACGAGGAGAGCGCCCATGGCGATGACGGCCCAGCGTAAGTGTGCCCCGCTCATGCGCCGAGCGCTCCGGTGAAACCGCTGCGCTTCAGGTCGATGGTCCGGCGCACGACGAGGATGACGACGAGCGAGGCCAGGAACAGGAAGACCCCCATGGCCGAGCCGAGCGCCCAGGTGCCGGTCTCGCCGAACTGCTGGGCCAGGCTCATGCCGAGGGAGGTCGCCTGCGGCCCGCCGAGGAAACGCTGGGTCACCGCCGAGGCCAGGCAGGGGATGAACACCAGCACCAGCCCGATGGCCGTGCCGATCCAGTTGAGCGGCCAGGTGATCTCGACGAAGGCGCGCCAGGGCCGGGCGCCGTTGATCTTGGCCACCTCCAGCAGCTCGAAGTTGAAGTTGACGAGCGACAGATAGATCGCCGTCACCATGAACGGGATGAACAGATAGACGAGCCCGAGCCCGGCGGCGAACGGCGTGTACATGAGCACGCCGACCGGCCCGATGCCGAAGACGGCGAGCGCCATGTTCACCAGGCCGATCGGCCCGAGCAGGCCCTGCAACGCCGTCACGCGCAGGATGATGCCGGTGAAGAACGGCGCCGCCAGCAGCAGCACCAGCAGCAGGCGGTAGCGGCCGCCATGCTTGGCGATGAAATAGGCGGCCGGCCAGGCGAAGACGAGGCAGACGAGCGAGACCAGCGCCGCCGTCGCCAGCGAGCGCAGGAAGAATATCCTGTAGGCCGGTTCGCCCAGCAGCGAGCGGTAGTTGTTGAGGTTCCAGTCGGCATAGAGCTCGTAGCTCTCCGTCCGCCAGAAGCTGAAGACGACGATCGAGAGCAGCGGCAGCAGCAGGGCCACGACGACGAACAGCGCCCCCGGTCCGGCCAGGCAGGCGAAGCGGAATTGCGGGCGGTGCACAAAGCCGGCGCGGCGGGTGCGTTCGGGCATGGCTAGGCCCGTTTAGCCGTGACTGGAAAGAGCGTGTGAAGAAATCCAAAAGGCGCCCCCTGAGAGATCTGCACCGACATCGCGCGTCCTTCGAGACGCGCCCTTCGGGCGCTCCTCAGGATGAGGTCGCCTTTTGATGGCATTAAGAAAACTCCTCATCCTGAGGAGGCCGCGAAGCGGCCGTCTCGAAGGACGCGCGGTGCTGGTCCAGCGTCTCCAGGGATTTCCTCGCACGGTCGATCATGAAGAGGCCCTAGACCTGGAAGCACGCCCCGCGGGCGACCGGCCAGTGCACGACCACCGGCTCGCTCGGCTGCAGATCGAGGCCGTGGGGCGCGCTGCTGACGATGATCTCGGAACCGTCGGTGAGTGCGACGATGTAGTTGGCGGTCTGGCCCTTGAAGATGACGTCGCGCAGCGTGCCCGGGAGCCAGTTGCGGTCGGCCGGGTCGAAGCCGTTGACGCCACGGGTAACTTCCAGGTCCTCGTACTTGATGGCGTACTGCACGGCGCCGCCGAGGCGGCCGTCGCGCGGCTTCGGCACCAGCATGGTCGTGCCTTTCCAGTCCATGCGCGCCATGTCGCCGGAGAGCTCGACGAGTCTTCCATCGAAGCGATTGGCATGGCCGACGAAGCCGGCCACGAAGGCGGTGGCCGGATTGGTGTAGATCTCGGTCTTGGCGCCGATCTGCTCGAAGGCGCCGTTGTGCATGACCGCGATGCGGTCGCTCATGGTCAGCGCCTCTTCCTGGTTGTGAGTCACGTAGATGAAGGGAATCTGCAGCTCCTTCTGGTAGCGGCGGATCTCCACTTCCATCTCGGAGCGCAGCTCGCGGTCGAGATTGGCGAGGGGCTCGTCGAGCAGCAGGAGGGCAGGGCGGGAGATCAGGCCGCGCGCCAGCGCCACCCGCTGCTGCTGGCCGCCGGACATCTCGTTGGGATAGCGGTCCTCGAGGCCGTCGAGCCGCATCAGCTTCAGCGCCCAGGCCAGCCGTTCGTCGCGCTCGGCCCGCGCCAGCCGCTGCATGCGCAGCGGGAACACGATGTTCTCCCCCGCGGTCTTGTGCGGGAACAGCAGGAAGTTCTGGAACACCATGCCGATATGGCGCGCATAGGGCGGCAGCGCCGTGACGTCGCGGTCGTCGATGATGACGCTGCCCTCGTCCGGCTGCTCGAGGCCGGCGATGATGCGCAGCATGGTCGTCTTGCCGGAGCCGCTCGGCCCCAGGAGCGCGAAGAACTCGCCGCGCTCGATCGCGAGATCGATGCGATCGACCGCGGTGACCGTGCCGAAGCGCTTGGTGACCGACTGCAGCCTGAGAATCGCGCCCGGCACGCTAGTACCTCGACACAGTGATTTTGACTGGTTGAACCGAGCATGTGGTGGGGCCGAGACGCTGCTGCATGATGATCGCTAGACGGGAATTCAAAGAGTCATGATCACTGTGCAGCAGTACCAGGCCGCGCCACTCTGCGAACTCGATCCATCCGCCGTAGGGGCGAGCGGCGCTCGCCCGCGTTCGTCCGGGACTCCGGCGACTGCGCTTGCGGCAACAAGGGCGAGCGCCGCTCGCCCCTACAAACGATCCGCCATTCACGGCTAGTCCCGCCCGTCGATGGGAAGGGAGCGACGGCGACGCCCCGGAGGTCGGCGAGGCGCCGCCGTCTTCGATGACGTCACGAGGCCTCGACGTCGGACCAAATCCGCTCCCACTTTTCGGGCGAGGAAGGCTGATCGAACATGTGCAGCTTGCTCGCCTCGGCGCTGCGGTTCTGGAAGTAAAGCTCGATCTCGTCGGCCGTCAACCGGTCGCGCACGTCGACGGTGCCGCCATAGCCGGTCGAACGGACGACGCGCACATAGTTGTCCTTCTGCAGGAACTCGTTGATCCACTTGTGCGCCAGTTCCACGCGCTCGGAGTCCGCATCGGAACTGATCATCCAGGTGTCGACCCAGCCGAGGCCGCCTTCCTTGGGCTTCAGCACATGCTGGACGTCGAACTCCAGCTTGCCCTCGCGCCGCAGGACCGTCAGATGGCGATAGGTCTCGGAAAATTCCGGGGCCGCCCACACTACGCCGCCGCGCATCAGGCGATCGAGCGCGTCGTAGTCCTGATAGCGCGTAACCAGCAGCTTCTTCTGCGCGATCAGCAGGCGCTTTGCCTCTTCGAGTTCCGCGTCCGTGAGATTGTACGGATTGAACGGCTTGCCGTCGGAACGCTCCGCGCCGATGGTGCCGAGATTGGTGGCGGCGAGGATGCCCATCAGCGCGATGTTCTCTTCGAAGCGCGAATTCGTGGAGATGTGGCCCTTGTACTTCTCGTTCAGCAGCAGCGAGATCGAGCCGATGTCCGCATCCGGGATCTGCGCCTTGTTGACGGTGATGCCGTAGCCGCCCCAGCAGTTCGGCGCCGCCACCTTGTGGTCGCCGGACTCGTCGGCCAGCAGCGGAAAGCTCGGCGGCAGGAAATCCGAGAACACGCCGGCCATGTTGGGAATCTTGCCGTAGTCGACCGCCTGGGTCAGGCCCTGGCGGAAATAGAGGCGGGGCCAGAAGCCGTCGCCCTGGACGATGTCGAAATCCTTGGTGCCGCCGACCTTCATCTTGTTGAAGGCCTCCGAGTTGCCGTCGAAGAAGGTCGGCGAGAAGCGCGCCTTGAAGGTCCCTTCGAACGAGTCGACGGTCTCCTTGATGGCGTAGGGCTGCCACATCAGCAGGCGCAGGCTCGGCGTGGCTGCCTCGGCATTGCCGACGAAGGGCCCCTTCCAGGCGGCGGCCAATCCCGCGGCCGCCGCGGCGCCTGCCATCAGTGATCGCCGCGACAACCGCGCAGCGCGTGCCGTCTTTCGACTCAGACTCCCGTTCCGTTTGTTCGCCATGACGTTGCCTCCCCAGGCTTCGTGGTTGCTGTTGGTGCCAAAAACTACAACACAATTGCCACGACTTGCAATAAGCTGCTAAAACTGCCTCATAGACGGGCAGACCCTCTAACGGGAGGAGAGTTCCAACGTGTTGGCGGAACAGCGGCAGAGCGTGATTCTCGCCATGGTCAATCAGCGGGGATCGCTGTCGATCACGGAGATCCGGCGCAGGC
>JBGPEQ010000221.1:0-6800 GCA_041482855.1 Dongiaceae bacterium
AGGCGGACGAACGGAGTCGCGCGGCCTTCGATGCCGGTAACCTGGTTGCGCGGGAAGCGCGCCTGCGCGCCGAAGACGCTGCCGGTGCGCTGCTGACAGGCCAGGCAATGACAGATGGAAATCCTGACCGGCTCACCTTCGCAGGTGAGATGCAGCTGTCCGCAGCTGCAGGAAGCGCGGCGGGTCGTCATCGTTGTTCTCCGGATCCCTCGTTGCGTTTTGCCACGATAGCGGCGGAGCCATCGGGAACTCCCGCGCGAATTGACGCGCTTTTCACGACCCGGCGGCAGACCTGACGGCGGCGCCGAACGCCGGGCTGACGCGTCGTTCGGTAGTGTCGCGCGCCGGCGACGGATTGCAAGAGCGGCGCTCCGCAGACCGTCGCGGCGAATCGAAACCCAACGCATCGGCCCGAGAGGAGAACGCATGTCCGGATATGACACCATTCCGATTCCCACGATCCGCCGCAGGATCGCGGCGCGGCCGTCGCGCGGCGGACGCTGGCTCGCCGCCTTGACGGCCGTTGCCACGACCATCTCCTTCTGGCGGGACCGCGGCCGCAGCCGCCGCTTGCTCGCCACGCTCGACGACCACCTGCTGCGCGACATGGGCCTGTCGCGAGTCGAGGCGTGGCGCGAGAGCGACAAGCATTTCTGGATGCCGTAGCCCCCAGCGCGCGTGTCCGGATCGTTTTTGACGCCTTTTTCACGCCGCCTCCGGAATCCCCGCCTTGACTCCGGCCTCCGGCCGAACGGTCCGCTGACGGGCGGGCTGATAGCGTCGCCGGCGATCAGGCGATGCGAACGCCAATGGCAACCCGTGAGGAACCGACATGACGGACTATCTGATGATCGAGTCGCGCGACCCCTTCGATTCGAGCGACGTCGCCAACTTCCTGGCGCTGGCCGAAGGACTTTCCAAGGCCGGCCACAAGGTGACCCTGTTCCTGGTCCAGAACGGCGTGCTGCCGGCGCGGCACGGCGCCCGCTCGGCGCCGCTGGCGGCGCTCGCCGGCAACGGCGTGGAGGTGCTGGCTGACGATTTCTCGCTCCGGGAACGCGGCATCTCCGCCGACCGGCTCATCCCGGGCATCCAGGCGGCGCCGCTCGACACGGTCGTCGACCGGTTGGCCGACGGCTGCAAGGCGCTCTGGCACTGAGGGAGGCACCCATGAAGGGCAAGAAGACGCTCACATTCATGCTGATGGACGCGCCATTCGAAAACGCGCGCACGACCACGGCGATGCGGCTCATCGATATCGCGGCCAGGCGCGGCTACGACATCAACGTGTTCGCCTATGAGGGAGCGGTCTATCTGCCGTTCGCCGCCCAGAAGCAGCACGCGAATGCCGTGCATGGCCGCGACGTCGTGCAGGAGGACCACCCGCTGCCGCGCGAATGGGTCGAGGCCGTGGTGCAGGAGGCGGCCAAGAACGGCGGCCGGGTCGACTGGGTCAATTGCGGGCTGTGCGTCGACGAGCGCGGCGCCGCGGATGCGGTCGCCGGTGTGCGCCGCGGCAGCCCGGCCGACTTCTGGAAGATGGCGACGTCATCCGACAATACCCTGGTCATCGCGACGAAGTGAGGAGGCGACCATGAAGACGCTCAACATCATCGAGACGGCCTATCGCGCGACGCTCGAGGAGCAGGACGACCCGGTGATCTGGATCATCCACGCCATGAAGGGCGCGGGCGCAGAGCACAGCGTGGTCTTGCGCGCCAACGCCGTGAACTACACGGTCAAGGCCCAGGGCGTGCCGCCGCTCGCCTTCGGCGCGCGCCGCCAGCAGCAGGGGCCGCGCCTGGCGGAGGCGGTGAGCGGGCTGATCGGCAAGGGTGTCGAGGTCTATGTGGTCGGCGACGACATCAGCGAGCGCGGCCTGGAGAGCGAGGAACTGATCGGCGGGATCAAGATGGTCCGCAAGGCCGACCTGCCCGCGCTGTGCGGAAGCTATGACCAGGTCTGGCATTGGTGAGACCCGCTCTGTCTTTCTCGCCGGCGCTGCAAATTCGTTGTGCGTCCTTCGACAGGCTCAGGATGAGGGCGAATTTTGGTGGCACGAATAAATGCCCCTCATCCTGAGCTTGTCGAAGGACGCACAGTGGCGATCCCACTCCTCGCAAAGTTAGAGGCAGACCGACGCGGAAAACAAGACGGCCCTTGCACCGGATCTCCCGGCACAAGGGCCATCGCTGCATTTCTGCTGCGGGCGCGCTTGCGCGCGCCAAGAAGGACTCAGATCGCCGTCTTCAGTTCCTTGGCGACGCGGAAGGCGACTTTCTTCGAGGCCTTGATCTTGATCTGCTCGCGGGTCTTGGGATTGATTCCCATGCGGGCCTTGCGCTGACGCACTTGGAAGATGCCGAGCGAGGGCAGACGGACGCGGTCGCCCTTCTTGAGGTGCTTGGTGATGGCGGCGACGAGCGCATCGGTGAACTCGTTCGACGCTTTCTTCGACATGTTGAGCTTTTCGGCCAGACCGGCGGCGATCTGGCGCTGGGTGACGGTGGGCTTCTTGGCGACGGCTACTGCCATGGACGTTCCCCTAGATGGATGGACAGAAGGGCCGGACCCGGCCCCGATCCGGTGCCTGCGTGCCGCCCTTCAATGCCGCGGCGGCTGCACGGGCGTTGGGGCCGTGTCCCTAGACTTGGTAGTCCTACATGCAAAAACCCACTAAGTCTAGCGGTTTTTACACCCGAATCGCAAAAAAGTCGCATGGTTCCGAGATTTTGCGGCAGCCACGCGCCGGGAAGCCTTGATTCGCTGGCTTTTTCGGGCGGCGCCCTCGGGCCTCCCGCCTTTACCGCTCCTCAACCAAACCGCCGCACACTGGCGCTTTCGCGCGCCGGCTGCATCCGCCAGGGGGCGGCGGCGATTCCGTGCGCCAGGCGAATGCCATGAGCCTCATCCTCGAATTCCTCGAATATATCGACCGCCAGCCCGGGCAATCGCTGAACGAGGTGCTCGCCAAGACGCTGCGCAAGAGCCGGCTGCTGACCAACGCCGAGGCCGGCACGATCTATCTGAAACGCCAGGACGGGGCGCGCAGCTGGCTGGAGCCTGTCAGCCTGCAGAACGACCGGGTAGAGCTGTCGCCGGCGAACTTCACCTTGCCCATCGATCGCACCTCGATCGGCGGCTTCGTGGCGGCCAACGGCCACTGGGTGCTGATCGACGACGCCTACAAGATTCCCCAGGACCGGCCCTACCGCTTCGACGACGGCTTCGACCGCGCCAACGGCTACCGCACGCGCTCGATCATGGCCTTTCCGCTGAAGAACTATGCCGGCCAGGTGATCGGCGTGGTGCAGATCATCAATCGGCGCAGCCGCAACGCCAAGCGCGTCATCCCGTTCACGCCGGTGCAGGCCGAGCTCGGCGTCGCCATCGGCCAGGTCATCAGCCGCATCATCGAGCGCACGACGCTCCTGGAGGCGATCGCCGAGCAGAACGACACGCTCGCCCAACGCAACGCCGAGCTGATGCGCCAGCGCAGCGAGATCTCGGCGCTGGCCGACGGGCTGCGCGACGCCCGCGACGAGGCCGAGCGCGCCAGCCGGGCGAAATCGCTGTTCCTGGCCTGCATGGGCCACGAGCTGCGCACGCCCTTGAACCACATCGTCGGCTTCGCGGAAATCCTGCGCGACGAGCGCTTCGGGCCGCTCGGCAACGCCAAGTACAAGGACTATGCGGCCGACCTCGCCGCCAGCGGCACCCATCTGAACCGCATGGTCAACGACGTGCTGGAGATGGCGCGCGGCGTCGACGGCCGCATCGAGCTGGCCGAGGACGACATCGACACCGAGGAGACGATCCGGGCGGCGGCCGCCGCCGTGAACGACGCGGTGACGGGGGCCGGACTGGCGCTGACGCTGGATATCGGGGCGGGCCTGCCGCATCTGTGGGCCGATCCGCGCCGCCTGCGCAAATGCCTGGACAACCTGCTCTCGAACGCCATCAAGTTCACGCCGGCCGGCGGCTGGATCACCGTCGTGGCCACGGCCGACGTCTTTGGCGGCGTCAACATCGACGTCGTCGATACCGGCATCGGCATCGCCGAGCCCGACATCGAGAAGGCGCTCTCGCCCTTCGGCCAGATCGACGGCGAGCTCAACCGCCGCTACGAGGGACTCGGCCTCGGCCTGCCGCTGGTGCGCGAGCTGATGAAGGCCCATGGCGGCCTGCTGTCGCTGGCCAGCGGCCTCGGCGTCGGCACCCGCGCCTCGCTGCGCTTCCCGCCGAGCCGCGTGGTGGCGGAGCAAGGCGCAAACGGCGCCGACAGCAAGTCGGACGCGGCCTGAGCAGGGATTATTAAGTAGGGCCAGACTCGCAATATCGTTCCCGCGACCGCAGGAATTCAGGGCCACAGAACTCATCGCGTGCCCCGGCCTCCCGCTTTCGCGCACAAGCGCTAACATAAGGCCCTGTTTCCCTCAATTGTCATACCGGCGAACACCGGTATCCATACGCTCCGAAGTGTCGGCTGCGCTCTGCACTGCGGCTGGCGGCGTTGCTCGGCGGCAATGTTGATGGCTATGGACCCCGGCTTTCGCCCATAGGCGCTAACTTAAGTGGCCTCCAACTGCAGATAGCTTGGCCGCGATCGAGTGTGCGGCCTTGAACCACAGAGACACAGAGGTTCACGGAGAAGGAAAGAAAGAATTGGAACCACAGACCTTCCTTCGCCCGCCGAAGCGGGCTTCGCGAAGGCGGGTGAACGTCGATGAACGCCGATGAGGATTCCTGCGCGCCTTCGGCGCGCAATCAGCTTATCTCCGTTCATCCCTTCTGATCTGCCATCTGCGGCCCCTTCCTTGCTCTGTGTATCTCTGTGCCTCTGTGTCTCCGTGGTTCAAGGCTGCAAGTTCGGTCGGGTCGCCTTATTCGCAGCCGAGGCAGCTTAAGTTAGCGCATATGGGCTTTCGCCGGGGCGACAGCGGCGAATTGGCTGTCGGTGGTGAACTTGCAGCTTGATTTAGCGCCTCTGCGCTTTCGCGGGGATGACATATTCGAATGTAATGCCATCGAATGGATCCTGCTTAGTACACGCCCCCGGCGGTGCGCTGACCTCCCTTTAGGGCCGTCGCGGAATAGATCAAGGTTTCGCACGCTCGCTCAAGTCGCCGGCGCGCAAGCGGAGCAGCGGGTTCGCGAGTCGGCATGGACTCGGCGGGCGGGCCTTGGCAAGGTTCGCCGTCATGGCCGCAGGCAGCTACCGCATCGTCGACGAGCCGGCGCCTTCCGCGCTCGGTAGGCTCGCCACGAATCCGTTCTGGATCGTCATCGCGGGCATGGTGGGGCCGGGCCTGCTCATCGGCACGGTGAAGGAGCCGCAGCTGCTGGTGCTGCTGTGGTTCGGCGTCAACAGCTTCGCCCTCAGCAGCCCGACGCGGCGCGCGGAGATCGTCTGGATCGCCAGCGGGATGGCGATCATCGGCATCTTCCTCTATCTGCCCGACCACCTGTGGCTTTCAGGCAGGATCACGCTCGCCACCCTGCGCGCGTGGATGCCGTATCTGTTGATCCTGCGCTCGGCGGTCGACCTCACCGTGCTCTATCGCCTGTTCCTCTATCAGATCGGGCCTTATCGGCTGTACCGCTATCTCCATCCGGACCGCCCATGACGCATTCGCCCCAGCTGCTGGCGCTGGCGCGGCGGCAGATGCGCATCGGCAACCATGCCGGCGCCATCGAGCAGCTGCGCCAGGCCCTGGCGGCGGACCCGACCGATGCAAATGCCCACGCCCTGCTGGCCATCTGCCTGCATGCCACCAAGCGGCTGCATGCCGCCGAATACGAGGCGCAGCAGGCGCTGTCGGCGGCGCCGGAGCTGCCGGCCGCCCATCTCGCGGCCGGCGCGATCCAGCTGACCCGCCGCCGCTTCGCCGCCGCCGAGCGCCATCTCGCGGAAGCACTGGCGCTCGATCCCACGGACGCGACGGCCTATCGGCTGCTGGCGGAGGTCTACGACAGCTGGGGCCGCAAGCAGCAGGTACTGCCGACGCTGCGCCAGGGGCTCCAGCTGGCGCCCGACAATCCCGAGCTGATCGCCGATCTCGGCCTCCACCTGCTGCACGCGGGAAAGCTCGACGAAGCGGAGGCTACGGCGCTCGAGGCGCTCGCGATCGACGCCGCCTGCGCCGATGCCGTGCTGCTGATGGGCCATGTGCTGCTGCGGCGCGGCGATATCCGTGGCGCGCAGGAGCAGGCGCTGCTGTGCCTGGCCGCCGACGCCAACTCCCGGCCCGCGCTCCATCTGCTATGCGCCGTGAAGATGCGGACCAATCCGTTCCTCGGTCTGTGGTGGCGATTCGCCGAGTGGATGGGCCGCTTCGGCAACACCAACACCCTCGTCATCATCATCGGCTCCTTTGTCGCTTATCGGCTGGCGGCCCAACTGCTCGACGACCACGGCCACGGCAACGTGGCGACGCTGCTGTCGATCCTATGGCTGGTCCTGTGCGCCTACAGCTGGGCCGCCGCCGGCCTGTTCCATAAGATGCTGCGGAAGGAGCTGGAATCGGTGCGGTTGCGGGGGGATTTTTAGCGGCGGGCTTGCTTGAAGGCACCGCATTTGAGTTTGTCACCCTCGCGAAAGCGCTTGGGTATGCACACATCTCAGGGTGATGCAGAAAAAAAGCCCCCCCCTTGAGGGACTACGGTATGCACACAAGTATGCGATTCGTATCAAAGGCTTGCAGGAGAATTGGGATCAGCGACGTGCGTCCTTCGACAAGCTCAGGATGAGGTTCTTTCTTCGTGCCACCAAGATTTCCCCTCATCCTGAGCTTGTCGAA
>JBGPEQ010000222.1:0-6784 GCA_041482855.1 Dongiaceae bacterium
GCGCCTCCGCGTGAAAAAAGCGCTGCAATGCGTTCGCTGGATCGCGGGCAACGGAGCCGCTATGCTGCCGCGCCATTCACCTGATCGGGAGAACAGAATCATGGCCGGACGGATCGAAGCGCGCTTGGCGGAACTGAAGATCGAGCTGCCGAAGGCGGCCATACCGGTGGCGAACTATGTGCCCGTGGTCATCACCGGCAATCTCGCCTTCGTGTCCGGCCAGGTCACGATCTGGAACGGCGAGTTCCGCTACAAGGGCCGGCTCGGCCAGGAGTTCAAGATCGAGGACGGCCAGGCGGCGGCGCGGCTCTGCGCCCTCAATGTCATCGCCCAGCTGAAGAATGCGCTCGGCGATCTCGACCGGGTGAAGCGCTGCGCCAAGCTCACGGTGTTCGTGAACTCGGCGAACGAATTCACCGATCAGCCGAAGGTCGCCAACGGCGCATCCGACCTGATGGTCGAGGTGTTCGGCGACGCCGGCAAGCACACGCGCTCGGCCGTCGGCGTCAACGTGCTGCCGCTCAACGTGGCGGTCGAGGTCGAGGGCATCTTCGAGATCGCATGAGACGCGACGGCCTGCATTGCGGGGGAGCGCATGCCTGACGGCCGCGAACCCATGCAGATCCGCACGGTCGAAACGATCGCGGCCATCCCGGCGGCGGCGTGGGACGCCTGCGCCGGCGACGACAATCCCTTCGTCGGCCATGCCTTCCTGAAGGCGCTCGAGGACAGCCGCTCGGTCGGCGCGCGCACCGGCTGGATGCCGAGGCATGTGGTGGTCGAGGACGGCGGCGGCGCGCTGCTGGCGGCGGCGCCGATGTATGTAAAGGGCCACTCCAACGGCGAGTACGTGTTCGATCACGGCTGGGCCCAGGCCTTCGAGCGCGCCGGCGGCCGCTACTATCCGAAGCTGCAGGTGGCCGTACCGTTCACGCCGGTGCCGGGACCGCGCCTGCTGGTGCGGCCCGGCGCTTCGGCCGCCGATGCGCGGGCGGCGCTCATCCACGGCCTGGTCGAGATCGCCAAGCGCACGGGCGTGTCGTCGCTGCACATCACTTTTCCGCACGAGGGCGACGCGCAGGCGCTGGGCGAGGCCGGGCTGATGCTGCGGCTCGGCGTCCAATACCACTGGACCAACAGGGGCTATGGCAGCTTCGAGGATTTCCTCGCCGATCTCTCGTCGCGCAAGCGCAAGGCCATTCGCAAGGAACGGCGCGAGGCGCTCGCCGACGGCCTCATGATCCGCACCCTCGGCGGCGGCGAGATCAGGCCGCAGCATTGGGACGCGTTCTTCGCCTTCTACATGGACACCGGCGACCGCAAATGGGGCCGGCCCTATCTGACGCGCGCTTTCTTCGACTGCATCGGCGCGACCATGGCGGACCGCGTCGTGCTCATGCTCGCCGAGCAGGACGGCCGCCCGGTCGCCGGCGCCCTCAACCTGCGGGGACGCGAGGCGCTCTACGGCCGCAACTGGGGCTGCCTCGGCGAATTCAAGTTCCTGCATTTCGAGACCTGCTACTACCAGGCGATCGAGTACGCGATCGCGCACAAGCTGGCGCGCGTGGAAGCGGGTGCCCAGGGCGAGCACAAGATCCAGCGCGGCTACCTGCCGGTGGCGACCTGGAGCGCCCACTGGATCGGTGATCCCGCCTTCGCCGCCGCGGTCGAGGACTTCCTCAAGCGCGAGCGCCCGGCCATCGAGGCGGAGATACGGATGCTGGCCGCGTATTCGCCCTTCCGGCAGGCCCAGGAGGAGTCTCCAGCCGTTTGATTTTCTTGTTGAATCCTGGGCCGCCCGAATCCTTAACGGACATTTAGCCATTTCCCTCCATAACTGCCGCTCGGCGATATCGGAGCGCACAGCAGCAGTCATGGTCGATCTCAACTCGTCAGGCGGACCGCCGCGGAAAATCGGCTTCTCGCTGGTCGTGCCCGTGTTCGACGAATCCGAGAGCGTCGGCCCCTTCCTCGCCCGCGTCGACCCGATCGTCGAGGAACTGATGCGCCCGCACGGCCCCGCTATCGGCTACGAGATCGTCTTCGTCGACGACGGCAGCACCGACGATACCGTGGCGCGCCTGGTGGCCCTGCGCGCCGACCATCCGGCGATCAGGATCGTCCGCCTCTCCCGCAACTTCGGCAAGGACACGGCGCTGAGCGCCGGCCTCGAGCACAGCAGCGGCGCGGCCGTCGTGCCGCTCGACGTCGACTTGCAGGACCCGCCCGAGGCGATCCCCGAGCTCTATGCCAAGTGGCTGGAGGGCAACGACATCGTGTATGCGACGCGAGTCGACCGCGCCAGCGACAGCGCCGCCAAGCGGGTGACGGCAGGCCTTTTCTACCGCATCTACAACAAGATCGCGGATACCAAGATTCCCGACAACGCCGGCGACTTTCGCCTGCTCGACCGCAAGGTGGTGGACGCGCTCTGCCAGCTCCCGGAGCGCAACCGGTTCATGAAGGGACTCTATTCCTGGGTCGGCTTCCGCCAGGCCTCGATCGAGATCGTGCGGGCGCCGCGCGCCGCCGGGACGAGCAAGTGGCGCTACTGGCGGCTGTGGAACTTCGCCCTCGACGGCATCACCGCCTTCAGCACCATGCCGCTGCGAATCTGGAGCTATGTCGGCGCGCTCATCTCGGCGGTCGCCTTCGCCTACGCGCTGTTCCTCATCGTGCGCACGATTTTCGTCGGCGCGGACGTGCCCGGCTACGCCTCGCTCATGGTCGCCGTCCTCTTCATGGGCGGCGTCAACCTGATGGGCCTGGGCGTCCTCGGCGAGTACCTCGGCCGCGCCTATACGGAGGTCAAGCGGCGCCCCCTCTATCTAGTGCTCGAGCGCATCGGTTTCCCGCAGGACCACACCACGCAGCAGACGGACAACAAGCAATGGACCCCGCAGTCTACGACCGAATGGCGGCCCACGAAGATCGGCATTGGTGGTTCGTAGCGCGCCGGCAGATCGTCGCCGACGTCATCGCCAAGCATATCCCGATGCCGCCCAACGGCCATATCCTGGAGGCCGGCTGCGGCACCGGCGGAAACATCGCCATGCTCAGCCGATTCGGCGAGGTCGCGGCCTTCGAGCCCGACGCCGGCGCCCGCCGGTGGGCCGCCAACAAGGCGCAGGTCGAGGTGCGCGACGGCCGTCTGCCCGACCGCATCCCCTACGAATCGGATCGCTTCGACCTGGTCGCGATGCTCGATGTGCTCGAGCATGTCGACGACGACATCGGCAGTCTCAAGGCCGTTGCCGGCGCCCTCAAGCGCGACGGCAGGCTGCTGCTGACGGTCCCGGCCTGCGCGTTTCTCTGGAGCGCCCATGACGTCAGCCATCATCATCGACGCCGCTACGACCGCAAGCGGCTGGTGAGCGTGGCCCGCGCCGCCGGGCTCGAACCTCTCTATGTCAGCCATTTCAACAGCTGGCTCTTCCCGCTCGTGGCCGCCGTCCGCCTGGTGAAGAAGGTACTGGGCAGGAGCGAGGCCGCGGATGACGGCATGCCCCCGACAATCCTGAACAAGCTGCTGCGCGCGATCTTCGCCAGCGAACGCCTGGTCGTGCCGCGCTGGCCGCTGCCTTTCGGCGTCTCGCTCATGCTGGTCGCACGGCGGGCCTGACGATGTATCGGCCCTTGTTCGAGCAGGCGCTTCGGTTCGCGGCTGTCGGCGCGGCCGCAAGCGCGACCCACGTCGCGATCGCCCTGACGCTGATCGAGCGCGCAAGCTTGCCGATCCTGACCGCCAATGGACTCGCCTTCACGGTCGCCGTTCTCGTCTCCTATATCGGCAATCACAGCTGGACCTTCACCCGCGTGGGTCACCACGAACAGCATCTGCCGCGATTTCTCGCGATCTCGCTTGCCGGCCTGGCGCTGAACCAGGCCATCGTCTTCACGACCGTGACCTTGGCCGGTCTTCCCTACCTCATCGGCATCCTCATCGTCATCGGCGTCGTGCCCGTGCTCACCTTCGTGCTGAGCCGGGCGTGGGCCTTCGTCGATTTCCGATCGCGCGCCGCCGCAATACCCAGCGCAAAGGGATCGGATTGGACATGAGCAGCGATGAGATCGTGCGTGCGTCACGGGCCTTCGCTGGCGGGAGCGGCCACAGCGTCGTAGCGCGACTTATGGGCCGACCGGTTCTCTGGCTGCCGGCGCTGTGGCTGGCAGCGCTCCTGTTCTACCTGCCCACCTATCTGCATTCCGACGTCAGCTGGTACCTGGTTGCGACCGAGCGCTTCGTCAGCGGCGCACGCCTCTATCGGGACGTCATCGAGGTCAACCCGCCGCTCGCCTTCTATCTGATGGCGCCGCCCGTGCTGGCCGCCGACATGATGGGGATTCCGTCCCGCATGGTCTTCGTCTCCTATGTATTCCTGTTGCTTGCGCTCTCCTTGTGGCTCGTGGACCGTCTGCTGCGGCAGATGCCCGATGTCGCGGCTCCCGCACGCGGTGCGTTCCTGCTGGCGGTGTTCGGCGCGCTCGTCATATTGCCGCTGCCCGTGTTCGGTCAGCGCGAGCACGTGATGCTGATTTTGTCCATTCCCTACATCCTCCTTCTGGGTCATCGCCTGGCAGGCCGCACCTGTTCGCCCATGCTTGCGATGGCGGTGGGAGCGACGGCGGCCGTCGGCATCGGCCTCAAGCCCTACTTCGTCCTCGCTCCGGCCTTGCTGGAACTGTATCTGATGGCGATCCGGCGCTCGCCGTTCGCGGTCTTGCGAACGGAAACCCTGACCCTGCTGGCCGGACTGACGGCCTACGTCGCGTTGGCAGCATTTCTCAATCCCGAATACTTCACCTTCATGCTGCCCTACGCGCTGTTGGTCTACGACGCCTATTCAAGCTCGCTCATCGACGTACTCACCCAACCCGGAGTGTTCATCCTGCTGCTGCCGGCCTGCGCGTACGTGCTCGCGCGGTCGGCGGGCGCCGCCGATCGGCAGAGCGATGCGTTGGTGATCGCCAGCGCCGGCTTCTTCGTCGGCTACGTCCTTCAGTCGAAGGGATGGGACTATCAGCTGTTGCCTGCCGGCGTAACGATCTTCCTCGCGATGGCCCGGATTCTGATCACGCTGCTGGCGCGCGCGACGCCGGCCAACCGGGCGCGCCGCCCGCAACTCATCGCCTGGGCAGCGGCCGCTCTGGCCCTCCTTGCCATCGCACCGGTGATACGCGGCCCGTTCAACAATCCCTTCACGGACAAGCTCCTGCCGATCGTCGAGAAATATGCCTCCGGCGGCGCCATCTATGCCTTCACCTCGCACGTCTGGGTCGGGTTTCCGCTCGTGAACGAAGCCGGCGTGGGCTGGTCGTCGCGCTTCCCGACGCAGTGGCTCTTGCCCGGCGCGCGGGAAAAGCTTGCGGACGCAGCGGCCCTCGACCCCGAAGAGAAGCGAAAACTCCAGGAGATCGAGCAATATGTGACAGATGCCGTTGCCGTGGACTTCGGGCGGCTGCCGCCCGATCTCGTCATCGTCGATACCGACAATCCATACATGCGCGAGGCGAATTTCGACTATATCGCCTACTTCCAACGCGATCCGCGCTTCGCCCAGCTGTGGCAATCCTACGTGAGGATCGGCCAGGTTTCCCTGGCGGTCGGCGCCTCGCCGCTGAGCGACGGCACGAAGCGCGTCTTCGATCTCTGGTGCCGCAAGAGCGGAGCGCATGAGTGCCCGGCCTTGCCGGTACCGGGCTGATCGGCGGCAGAGGTTCGTGATATGACTGCTGCCCCTGATGGAGCGTCATCATGGCGGACCTGCCGCGCATCGAGATCGAGTACTGCACCCAATGCCGCTGGCTGCTGCGCGCCGCCTGGATGGCGCAGGAGCTGCTGACGACCTTCGAGCAGGAGATCGGCGAGGTGGCGCTCAAGCCCGGCACGGGCGGCGTGTTCGAGGTGCGGGTCGACGGCGCCGGCGTCTGGTCGCGCAAGGCCGAGGGCCGCTTTCCCGACATCAAGGAGCTGAAGCAGCGCGTGCGCGACCGGATCGCGCCGGACAAACCGCTGGGGCATTCGGACAACCCGGCGTAGGCGCGCGCCCGAACGCGACGAGGCCGGCCACGGGTGGCCGCTCCTACAACGCCGTTACGTCTCCACCAGCGCCGGCAACTTCGGCTCGCCTGGAGGCGGCAGCTGCGGGTCGGGGTAGCTGAATGTGAGCTTGTCGTCCTTCACGTCGACGCGCACGAGGCCGCCCTTCTCGAGCTTGCCGAACAGCAGCTCCTCGGCGAGCGGCTTCTTGACGTACTCCTGGATCATGCGCGCCAGCGGCCGGGCGCCGTAGAGCGGATCGAAGCCCTTCTTGGCGAGCCAGGCACGGGCAGCGTCGCTGAGCTCAATGGTTACCTGACGGTCGGCGAGCTGGGCCTCCAGCTGCATGACGAACTTGTCGACCACGCGCGCCACCGTCTCCGGCGCCAGGCTGGCGAAGCCGATCGTCGCGTCCAGGCGGTTGCGGAACTCCGGCGAGAACATGCGATTGATGGCCTCGGCGTCCTCGCCGACGCGCACTTCGCGGCCGAACCCGATGGCCGTCTTCGCCATCTCCTGCGCGCCGGCATTGGTGGTCATGATGAGGATGACATTGCGGAAGTCCACGGACTTGCCGTTGTGGTCGGTGAGCTTGCCGTGATCCATCACTTGCAGGAGGATGTTGAAGAGATCGGGATGCGCCTTCTCGATCTCATCCAACAGCAGCACGGCATGCGGATGCTGGTCGATGGCGTCAGTCAGCAAGCCGCCCTGGTCGAAGCCGACATAGCCCGGGGGTGCGCC